>NZ_FMXO01000016.1 GCF_900104215.1 Desulfonatronum thiosulfatophilum
CGGATCGCCCGTGAGCGTTTTCGCCGTAGAGCAGGAATAGAGCCGATAATTGGTCACCTGAAACAGGATCATCGCTTGTCCCGAAACTACCTGAAAGGGGTTCTCGGCGACGCGATCAACCTGTTCATGGCTGCCGCGGCATTCAATTTCAGGAAGTGGATTCGGAAGTTCGAACACTTTTTTGCCCTTTTTACGCTTTGGCTGTTTTTCGGCACCACAACCCGTCAGCCTTCTATGATGATCCTGTAACGAAAATATCGGATTTTTCAGGCTCGACTACCTAATCGCGGCTCCGATTCAGATCTTGATAACATCATGAATTCCACATCAAACGTCGAAGAACCTATTTTTTCCTATGAAATCAAAAACGCGAATTACGGCCCAAGCATCGTGGCCGGCAGGCGAAGCCGACTGGTTCACGAACAGTATCCCAAGACATCAAAGCGCTTTGCCGAACAGATCGACTACGTCGCCAGTTCGTTGTCCGATAAAAACATCAAGGAACTGGAGAAACTGGCCACGGCTTTGTTCGTGACCATGGAAAGCACAAGAGGAAATGGGATCGAAAAGCGGGCAGACCGTCTCCAAAAACTCAAACCCCATGTGCCGCGTCAGGAGGCCTTGCAGGCTGTGCAAACCGTGGATTCCATGTGTCAACACAGGCCGGGGAGCATTGTGTTCTATAGTGTGCTTCCGGTTGCTGGAACAGCGGTCTTCAGCTCGGAAGCTTTGCCAGGCCCATTTGGGGGGCAAAATGGGCGTTCTAGGGCAAGATAACAGCCTGTTTTGGAAGATATAGCTCGACAATTCAGCATATTGTCTCGGTCCGACCCCAATCTCAACAATCTCAAGTGCTCGTCAGACTGAGTAATTCTCATGCGTGACAAGACAATCAGTAACATCACTGAATATATAGGTATTTGCAATGACCTCATAAATAGCGGTTTCTTTGCATTCAGGGGCCAGTGCTGTTCATTATGGTCTCTTGAACCTGGAATCATGAGAAAGGTTAGAAGAACTTTTGCGGGAATTGGGGAAGGAGGATTGTTGTTTAGACTTTCCGTTGACCATGCGCTCGAGTTAGTAAGGAAAGCGAAGGTCAGCGGGCACTTTGCGGAGAACGAACCTGATTTAAGCATTCTCGCTTCACTACAGCATTATGGAGCAGCCACACCGCTGCTTGATTTCTCATATGACCCTCTAGTGGCCCTCTACTTTGCGTGTCTACCGCATGATGAAAGCGCCGTGGAGTCGGATGGAAAAGTCTTCTGTATTAACTATCCTCACCAGATGAGATCGCATTCTTCCCCGCTGCGCCCCATAAATGACCCGTCGCGTATAAATTTAGATTCAACCCTTGAAGATGCTAGTCGCTATATTTGGTACTGGAAAACACCTGAATATCTTTGCAGAAGGAGCGAGAGACAACAATCTGTATTCATTTTTGGTTGGGGACTATATTGGAAATACGACACAAATAAACTTATCGACGAACTGAATGTATTGGTTATTTCTGCCGAGACAAAAAAAAGTATTCTAAATGAACTTAATCTGAGTCATGGCATATCCGAACAGACTCTCTTTCCTGACGTATATGGTTTTTCACACTCAAACAGCCACGACAAGATGATCAAACATTACAGTTCAGAAGAATTGTATGACAAAGGCGAGGAACAATGGCGAGATGGCAGCCCCGAGTGGGCAGCAGAGTATTACAAAATGGCTTACACTAAGAATCCCAACTGGATAGAGGCAAGATGCAAATCTGCATTGTCGCTAAATTGTATTGGAGAACAAGACAAGGCTTTGACGCTTATCAATGCATCTATGGACACGCTTGGTAGAAACTGGAAGCTCCTTCTTTGCAGATCGATTATCGATTGTACGGGTGATAAAGACTGGAGGGTTGATATGAGAGAGGCAAAGGCAGTTGCCGACACTGAAAATGAACGTTCCGAATTTGAAGCTTATTTGTATGAATACGGAGCGTTGCTTTGCGTCAAGACTGGCATAACCAGTCGCTGAACCCGATTGGTGCCCTGTCGGGCCGGCTACTCCCAGCAGTCTATTGCCACGAATCTCTGCCTTCATTATGCCAGCGGCAGCAGGAGCATCAAAAATGAACGAGATACATCAAAAGACAAGACCTGACCCTTAGCCTAGACAAAATGAAGAAAGAATACTCTTCGCTGGAATGGTTGGAGGCTCATTCCTGAGTTCTCTCACTCTCCTGGCTCATTCCGACCTGTCCTTGGCCAGGCATCTCAACTCCTAACCGGTGATTTTCTGACCGAATTTTGCCCGGAAATAGTTGAGGATCTTGTCTCGGGCGGCGATGCTTTCCCTTCGGATTTTCATTGGTCAGAATGGGGTCAAATCTGCCCTTGACTCGTTCTGATAGCCAAGTGAATGAATCTACTTAGCTATCGGTTAAATCTCCCTTGGGTCATTTCGCTCGATGTATCTCATCATGGCAAACCGTACATATGGTAGTCAGGTTGTTTTCAGTGTTTTCCCCACCCACGGCATGCGGCTTTTTGTGATGCAACTCCAAATGTCTGGGATCGGAACGATTCCATTCGGCAATTGACCAGTTGCAGACTGCGCATCTGTATGCGTCTCTGCGAAGAACGTTTCTTTTGACCGAGTCGGGGATGCGGCGGTCGTGTTCAGGGCTTTGTCTGTTCGCCTCCAGGAGATAGACGCCGACCTCGAGATCGGGGCGGCCGGTGTTTCTCGTGACTATGGGCCAACCGTATTCCGTGCGAAGCTCCCTTACTCTCCTGGCCCATTCCGACCTGTCCTTGGCAAGATATTTCAGTTCCTCTCCGGTGATTTTTTGTCCGACGTTTGCTCTGAAGTATTTGAGAATCTTGTCTCTGACGGCAATGTTTTCCCTTCGGATTACATTGGCCAGATTCCAGCGATGCGCAGCTTCCCTGTCCTGCTCGACGGACAAGAGGATGTAATCCGAAGGCCCCATGGAAGCCGGGTCGATGTCCGGGAGAGGGAACTCGTTTTCCTCCGCCATTTGTTTTGCCGTTAGACCGCTGATGATGGACCATCCGAACTGTACTTTCAGTTCCCGAACCCTACGGGCATATTCCTGGATGCCTGAGACCACCAGGAGTTCATCTCCGTTGATCACGGTCCTGGGATATTTTTTGAAATAGTAGAGAATACGGCTTTGAGCGCTTCGGGCCGATGTTGAGGTGATCAGCGATTTACCCAATTCCCGCAATTGATGATAGCATGGGACAAGCGAAAGGACTTTCGCCCGCAAGCCGTCGGATTCAAGCTCCCGCTCGAAATCAGATAACAGCTCTTTCAGCTGCTTACAAAGTTCTGCCGAATTCATGTTTTGCATTCAATTTTCCAGAAATTGCCGGAGCTTCGCCTTAAGGGCATCGAGGTCTTTGATTTCGCACGACCACACAACAAGAACGTCCCACCCCTTTTGCTTCAAGCGCTCTGAATTTTCCTGATCTCTTCGAATGTTCTTTCCCAGCTTCACTCGCCAGAATTCCGTATTCGTCGTAGGCCGTTTGGCCCGAGGGCATTTCTGGTGGGAGTGCCAGAAACATCCGTGGACGAAAACCACTTTTTTGTACTTCGGTAACGTAATATCCGGCTTTCCCGGCAAATCCTTTCTGTGCAGTCTGAACCTGTATCCCAATCCATGGAGTAGGGAGCGGACGATCAGCTCAGGTTTAGTGTCTTTGCCGCGTATGCGCGACATGATTCCGCTTCGTTTTTCTTTTGTGAATACGTCCATTGTGTATTGTGTTTGTCGAGAAGAATTCTGACCACGTCCGCCACTCGTGCGGCCAAAAGCGGCGGAACTGCGTTTCCGATTTGCTTGGCGATCTCGATTTTCGATCCAGTGAACCGAAACTCGTCGGGAAAGCTCTGGAACCGGGCGGCTTCTCGATGGGTGATCGGTCTGTGTTGTTCCGGATGTAGGTAACGGCCCTTTTCCGGCTTGAAAAATTCCGTGCGGATCGTGAACGCAGGTCTGTCCCACCAGAGCCTGCCAAACAAATCCGTCCCCCCGCTCTTCTTTCTAATCCAGCACTTCGGGGTCAGTTCAGGTGCGATTCGTTGCAGGTCGAAGCGGTTCATCCCTTCCTGCGGGATGGCCCTGTACCTTTTGCGACTCAGTTCAGTGGGATTTCTCCCGAAATGAAGATCAATAGGTGGAGAAACATTTCTGATCTCCGTGCCCACAGGCGGCGGAAGATCACTTATGGCGTCCCGCACCGTCCGCCACTTGAGCGGTTTGGAGAGATAGTGCTCCCTGTCGAACGGAAGCGAGAGCTGTTTGCCGTTGGGCTTCGAATTGAAGTAGATTTTGCGGGGTGGAAACAGGACTCGAGGGTCGGCGAACTTACAGCCGATAATGAATGCTCTCGTGCGGTTTTGCGGGACCCCGTAATCGGCTGCGGTCAACTTGTCCTGCCAAACCTTGAATCCCAGCGATTCAGCTAGGCCGACGATTTCGCCGTGCTCAAAAGTATTGAGCAGTTGCGGAACGTTTTCCATGACGAAAATTTTTGCTCCGCTCCTCTTTACTACCTCCAGGAAGGGGCGCCACAATTCCTTTCGCGGATCCCCATCTCGATTTTTATTGAGAAGGCTGAATCCCTGGCAAGGCGGCCCGCCGATGACCACATCGGCCTCCGGCACTTCGTATTTCCCGTCCTCCAGGATGGCGACGATATCCCCGGCGACGCAATGCGGGCCGAAGTTTTCGTTGTAGGTGTCCACGCAAAACTGATTGAAGTCGTTCGCCCATACGGACTTGAACGGCTGCCCGAAAGCCTCGGAAAATCCCAGAGACATGCCGCCCGCCCCGGAAAAAAGATCGATAAGTCGATAACGCCTGAGATTATCGAGCAAATCGCCGGTGCATCGAGCGGCATATTGCTCTTCGTCTTCCAGAAGAATGTTTGATTCAAGCTCGATAAAATCGCTTATGGGATACACTGGTGGTTCCTAATGAAAATGCCGGTTCATCATCAACCAATGAGCCAAGCAAAACTATCCTTTAGATTTATAGTGTGGATTCTTGGTGTTTTCGATTCCATACGGCGGAGGAGGATGGAACGTCAAATATGATGATGCCCCAGAAGAGTGATTAGAGGACCTCTCTATTCCCGGGGTCGGACTGAGTCAACCCCTTGATTCAACATAGAAAATGCCTTAATATATTTGATATTTTCTCCTTAGAATATCCATTTTGCCTTTAAAATGCCGTTCTAATATTTCCTTAGCTGAACTGACGCCACCTCTAATGCCAAGAATCAATCGTTATATTCTGGGCATTTGTGAGTTGTTGCAAAAAACTGCCTCGACAGAAGACAGTAGGTAAAACAAGAAAAAAAGCAGGTTGGCAAACCTCATTCGAGGCCGAAAATAATGATCTGGCTGACTCTGGGCCACGTGACAGAGCTTTTCGGTGTGGACAAGTCCGGAATCAGTTGCCTTTGAATATTTTTTTGAAAGCGGCGAATTGTGGCGCGAAACCGTTGCAACTTTTGCAACGGTTCAAATGCAAAAGGGATCAATTATTTTTTGACTTCTCGAAAGTTCTGACGCCGTTTCCAGGTGGGTCAAGAACGATCACCTCGGATTCGAGTACTCTATGTCTACCGGGGAGTTGCCCGCAAATACCGTCCCGACTTCCTGATACGGCTCCGGAACGGCGAGATGCTGGTGCTGGAGACCAAGGGCCTGGAAACGAAGCAGGACCAGGTCAAACGCCGCTATCTCGACGAATGGATCCAGGCCGTTAATGAGCATGGCGGCTTTGGGCGCTGGAGGGCGGCCGTTGTCCGGAAGCCGGGAGAGGTGCATGATATTGTGGAACGTATGGCGAAGCGTGCCGGGGCGGAATAAGAAATGAGCCGTGACCACATGCTTCAGCGTAACGCCGCCCGACTAAAAGCCCAACTTCCCGAGGTGAACAAAGACGATCCACCTATGAAGCAATTGCGGGGAATCAACCTGATTTTTTAAAATCTTCCAGCCCAAGCCTACAATAAACCATGGCTCTAAAGGCAATACTGGAAGTCGCGCCCTCCTCGGGCCAACTCCTGGTCTATCAAACCGAGAACGGACAGGTGCGGTTGGATGTTCGATTGGAAGGAGAAACGGTCTGGCTGACCCAGCAGCACATGGCTAAGCTGTTTCAGACCTCTCAACAGATTATCAGCCAGCACATCCAGAATGTTTTTGAAGAGAAAGAACTCGAGCCAGGGGCAACTCACAAGAAATTCTTGTCGGTTCGCCGGGAAGGGAGCCGCAAGGTTCAACGGAGCCTGGATTATTAAAATCTGGATATGATCATCTCCGTCGGCTACCGGGTGAAAAGCGTCGGCCGCGGGTCCGTGTTCCTGAACACGGATCCAGCCAAGAGGAAAATCAGTCATTCCCTCGTGAACCTGCCACGGATTTCCAGAATATCTTGCTCCTCGGACTGATAAAGGCACTGTTTTTAGTACGAGGCATGGTTATTTTTACCGCGGAAATTGCTGCAGGATCTCGGCAATTGAGGACGAAAAATGTGAGGCCAGGAATGAGCTACGAGGTTCAACGAAATTGAGACGAACATGACCACCTGCGATAAATGCGATACCCGATGTGCCGACGCCGCGAAGGGGGCCAGCCCCCATTACGTGTTCATCGGCACGATGAAGGTCGGCAAGAGTAGCCTGTACGAACGGTTGACGGCATCCGCCTGCGCCGAGGTAGCAATACCCGGCATTGCGGTCTCCATACCCCGTGGACACCTCAAGGGGCGGGACGGGGTGGCTCTGGACACTCCGGGCATCCACTCCCTGTTCTCCACCAACGAGGATGAACGAGCTTCCAGAGACATTCTGCTGTCCCCGGAGATTCCCGGCGAAAACCTGCGCATCGTCCTGGTGGCCGACGCCAAGAACCTCAAGCGGACCATCGCCATCGTCCTGCAGTTCGCGGAATACGGGCTGCCCATGTTGCTGGTGGTGAACATGGTCGACGAGGCCGCGTCCCGGGGCATCGAAATCGACTACCACAAGCTCTCGGAAAAATTGGGCGTCCGCGTGATGACCACCATCGCCCGGGAGGGAATCGGGGTTCGTGAACTGGCCAGGAATCTGGACGACGTCCGGCCAGCGAAGCCCCTGGCGGGGTACTCCCCGCGGGTGGATCAGTTTCTCGCGGAGGTAGACAAATTAATTCCTTCCGGCACGTTTTCCTCCCGTGCCTTGGGAATTCTTCTGCTCACCGAGGACCCGGCCGTGGAGCGCTACATATTGGAGAAATACGGACCGGGAATGCTCGACCAGCTCCGCCGGCTGGCCGTGAAAACCCGCCAGGCGAGACCCATTGCCGTGGACATCGAACTGAGCAACCTCTATCAGTCCGAGGCTGCCAAGATCGCTGAACAGGTCCAGAAAGTCGAACCGCCCACCAAGAGCCCGCTCATCCTCTCCTTCGGCGACTGGTGCACCCAGTTGTCCACGGGCATTCCCATCGCCCTGGGAATTCTCGTGCTCCTGTACTATTTCATCGGCGCCTTTGGAGCCACCTTCCTGGTGGACACGATCCATGACGAACTGTTCGAGGCCCATCTGATCCCGCTGCTCACGGCCCTGATCGAATATATTCCCAGCGCTCTGGTCCGGGACATGCTCATCGACCCGGACTTCGGCATCTTCCCCACCGGGGTCTTTCTGGCCCTGGGGCTGGTCATGCCGGTGATCTTCTGCTTTTACATCGCCTTTGGGGCGCTTCAGGATTCCGGATATCTGGCCCGCCTCTCCCTCCTTCTGGACCGTGTCTTTCGCCTGATCGGCCTGAACGGCAAAGGCGTGATCCCTCTGGTCATGGGCTTTTCCTGCGTGACCATGTCCATCCTGACCACCCGTGTGCTCAGCACGACCAAGGAAAAGAACATCGCCTCGTTTCTGGTCTTTCTCTGTTTGCCCTGCGCCCCGCTGTTGGCGGTGATGATGGTCATCCTGGCCAGGATGCCCGTCTCCGCCTCGATCACGGTCTACGGACTGATCTTTTCCCAACTGCTCCTGGCAGGATGGCTGGCGAACAAGGTCATTCCCGGACAACGCTCCCAACTGATCCTGGAAATCCCGACCATGCGCCTGCCCAAACCCTGGCCGGTCATCAAGATGGCCTCAAGGAAAACCTATTTTTTCATCAAGGAGGCCCTGCCGGTCTTTGTCCTGGCCTCGATGTTCATTTTTCTCTTCCAGCGCGTGGGCGGCCTGAGCGCCCTGGAGGCCGCCCTGGGACCGGTGATCAACACGGTCATGGGCCTGCCGGAACAGAGCATCCAGGTGTTCATCAAGACCATGATCCGCCGGGAAAGCGGCGTGGCCGAACTGGAACATCTCAGCCCCCAGTTCACCAACCTGCAGATCGTGGTCAATCTCGTGCTGATGACCTTCCTGGCCCCATGCATCAACGCGACCATCGTCCTGTTCAAGGAACGCGGCGCACGAGCCGGAGCCTTGATCCTGACCACGGTCACGATCTACGCCATTCTCCTGGCTAGTCTGCTGAACCATATTTCCCGTCTGGCCGGAATCACCTTCACGTAATTCAGCAGGGCATGATGCAAACCAACTTCAAATTGGAGTCAAATCCCTACATCGACATCTCATTAGACGACGATTTTGGTTGCGCCCTGGCCTTTGCATCTGTTGAACGCGAATCGGAAGATCTCTCTGTTTGTCCTGGGACAGCACCTTCAATCCCTCACAAAGGATCATGAATCATGGAACATAAGCATGAAGAAATTCTGGAAGCCGTCCTCTGCGCCAGCGAAAACGGAAAGTATGCGCTGGACGACGTCAGAAAGCACTGCTGCGTGGATTTCTCTGATGAGGATATTGCCGAACTGGAACGCCAGGGCCTGCTGGTCTCCAGCGAGGGGAAAATCCTGTTTTCCCAAGAAGGCAAGGCCCACGCCGAGAAGATCATGCGTCGGCACCGCTTGGCCGAGGTACTGCTCAAGAGCATCCTGAAGCTCAAGAATTCGGAAATGGAAAAAATCGCCTGCGAGGTGGAGCACGCCCTGTTGCCCGAAGTGGAGGAATCCATCTGCACCTTGCTGGGTCACCCGGAGGTCTGTCCGGACGGCAAGCCCATACCCAAAGGCCCATGCTGTCATGCCGGACAGAGAACCATCAGCAACACGGTGGTCGGACTGAACGAACTGCAGCCCGGCGAAAAAGGCGCCATCACCTACATCAAGCCCGGCAGTCACTCCAACCTGCAACAGCTCATCTCCTTGGGCCTGAACCCCGGAGTCGTGGTTACGGTCCACCGCAGAACTCCGGCCTTCTGCATCAAGTACGAACAAACCGAGCTGGCCCTGGACGATGAAATCGCCAAGAACATCTTCGTCTGGAAAGTGCTGGGGGGAGAAAGCAACCGGAGTCCGACAAATTAAAGAAGTCGAGAGCCTCTAAATATTTTCGCCATTCTAGAACAAGATCGTCCGCACCCGTTGCTCCAGAGGGAGCCCAAGGCGTTGGGCCAGTTTCCGTGCGTCATGCCGGGCGGTTTCCAGTCCAAAGTGCATGCCGGGCAGAACCAGTCTTGTCCGGCCGCGCAATTCCAGCACATGGGCCAGGTACACCGGCCGCAGATCGCCCCCCAGGACCGTCGCCACCCCCACGGAAGTGAAACTGCTGAATAGGAATCCCCGGTATCGCTCCCGGAACAGGATCCGGCGGTACTGCTCCACGTAATCGCTTTGCACGTCCACATGCACGGCATGGCGGTAGGTGAAGCAGGCAACGGCGACAAGCAGCAAGACCAGCCCGAAAACCGCGCTGAGCAGCCCTCCGGGACGCAACGCCAGCCAGAGCAGCAACAATGCCAGGGCCATCAACCCCGCTAGACAGCCAAGGGAGCGAATCAATCTGGGGTCCGACTCAATGTCCATCACAACACCCCGCTGGGACCGGTTGTTCCACTCACGACAAACCCCAATTCGCCTGTATCGCACCAGAAAACTTCTGCCGCACCTCAACGTAAACAGTCTCCTGACTTTCTCGCCGGCCTCCGGCTCAGCACGTTGGGACCGTGCCGGCCTAAGATTTGCGCCGAATGCTGAAAGCTTTGTGAGAGATGCAATCCGCCCTGATAATAGCATCTGCTGTTGAACGTAAAGAGGTCATTGGAACACATCACGTTTGCGTTAACCAGACGCTGCAGGTAATGAAACGTGCCGTGCGATGGCGACAAATACCTACTTATCGGTTGGTGGCCTCAAATGGGGCGACGTCGCAAAAACGAAATCGTTTCGGACGTGCTCCACCGCCCATCTTGTCTGATAAAACCATATCCAAGGACCACTCATGCATTCCATTCATCAACTGCTGATCAAGAATCTTTTTCAGGCTCCAATCCAGGATCATCCGGAACAGGAAATCGTCTATGCCGAAACCCTGCGCTTCACCTACGCCCAATTCCGCGAGCGCGTGCGACGCTTGGCGGGAATGCTTCTGGCCAGGGGGGTGAAGCCCGGGGACACCGTGGCCGTTATGGACTACGACAGTCATCGCTACCTGGAGTGCTATTACGCCGTGCCCATGATCGGCGCCGTGCTGCATACCATCAACATCCGCCTCGCCCCGGAACAGATGGTCTACACCATCGGGCATGCCGAGGACGACGTCGTCCTGGTCAACGCCGATTTCCTGCCCCTGCTGGAGCAGATCAAGGGCCGGCTGGACACCGTGCGTGAGTATATCCTGCTCACGGACAACAACGAATCCCCTCAGACCGCCCTGCCCCTGTCCGGGGAATACGAGGCCCTGCTGGCCGCCGCCGAACCGGTGGTCGATTTCCCGGATTTCGACGAAAATACCCGCGCCACCACCTTTTACACCACCGGCACGACGGGTCTGCCCAAGGGTGTCTTCTTCAGCCACCGGCAACTGGTCCTGCACACCCTGGCCGGATTGGCCGCCCTGAGTTCCAACGCCGACCAGGGCCGCTTTCACCGCGAGGACGTGTACATGCCCATTACGCCCATGTTCCACGTTCACGCCTGGGGCATCCCTTATATGGCGACTCTGCTTGGAGTGAAGCAGGTTTATCCGGGAAGGTACGTTCCCGAGGCCCTGGCCCGGCTGATCAGCACGGAAAGGGTCACGTTCAGCCACTGCGTGCCGACTATTTTGCACATGCTGCTTTCAGACCCCAAGTGTGAACAATACGACCTGTCGGGTTGGAAGGTGGTTATCGGCGGAGCGGCCTTGCCGAAATCCGTCTGCAAGGCGGCCTTGGACCGGGGTGTGGACGTTTTCTCGGGCTACGGCATGTCTGAATCCTGTCCCATTCTGGCGTTGACCCATCTGTCCACTGATGAACTGCTTCAGGATCAGGAAAGCCAGGTCGCCCTGCGCACCCGCACCGGCCGTCCGCTGCCCCTGGTGCGGCTGCGACGCGTCGACGACGACGGGCGGGAAGCTCCTGACGACGACAAAACGCCCGGAGCCTTGCAAGTGCGTGCGCCGTGGCTGACCCAGTCCTACCTCAAAGATGAACGTAACTCGGAAAAGCTGTGGGCCGACGGCTGGATGAACACCGGAGACGTGGCCTGTCGCGACGCCTCGGGCAGCCTGCGCATCACGGACCGGACCAAGGACGTGATCAAGGTCGGCGGGGAATGGCTCAGCTCGCTGGAACTGGAGGACATCATCCTGCGCCACCCGGACGTGGCCGAAGCCGCGGTGATCGGCAAGCCGGACCTTCGCTGGGGAGAGACGCCACTGGCCCTGGTCGTGCCCAAGCAGGGGGTCACGCTTCCGGAAAAAGGAATAGCCCATCATGTCAAGTGCTTCGTGGATAAAGGCGTGCTGCCGAAGGAGGCCGTCCTGATCAAGGTTCGCCTGGTGGAATCCATCGTCAAGACCAGCGTGGGCAAGACCAACAAGGTCGCCCTGCGGGAGATGTATTGAAGACGGATTTGAGGTGCGATGCGAGAAAAAGACGGTAATATTAATGTAACTATTCAGCATTTTTCATAACAAACTCGAACTGTTCCGGCTTGTCTCGATTCTTTGGCATCGCCTGTCTGACTGAGCCGGGATTTGATCATCGAACCATTTGCCAAACGCCTGAAGCGCCAGTTGATGTGTATCCGAGCAATGGTTCGATGTTACGAAGCCGGCGAAGGAGTTGCGAGGCCGAAAAATAGAGACAAGCCGGAACGCATCTGAATATTAACATATTATTTTCAAAAGATCCTGGCCTCGAGGACTAAGATCCTTTAAAACGAGGAGGTTATGTTGCACCCATTGTTTTGGCGCGGCATCCGACGACATGCGGCATTCGGAATGATCGTCTTCCTTGCCGTGATGTTTTCCGATCCCGCCGGAGCGCAAGATCCAGCGCTGCCGGCATCGGATTCCGAACTGCCCGTGATTTGGACGGGCGATCTGGAAGGCATGCGCGAACGCCGGCTGATTCGCGTGGGCACCGCCTTTAGTCGGACCCATTATTTTTGGGATGGATTTGTGCAACGCGGCCTGGCGTACGACGCGCTGCTGCAGTTTGAACAGTTTTTGAACAAGGAATTGAAGACGCCAAAAGCCCTTCAGGTGCGCCTGCTGATCGTGCCGCTGCCGCGCAATGAGCTTTTGCCCGCGCTGACCCGAGGCCATCTGGATTTGGTTGTCGCCAATCTGACCATCACCCCTGAACGATCGGAGACCATGATCTTTTCCGACCCCGTCGCGCGCAACGTGAACGAGATCGTGGTCCTTGGCCCCGCTGCGCCCTCATTGGATACGCTTGACGATCTATCGGGAACGACCGCCCATCTGCGGCCTTCCAGCAGCTATTGGGCCAGCGTAGAGAGTTTCAACCACGAATTGAAGGAACTTGGGAAAAAGCCGGTCCGCCTGCGTGCGGTCGATGAACACCTGGAGGATGAGGACCTGCTGGAAATGGTCGCGGCGGGGATTCTGCCCTATGCGATTGTGGATACGCACAAGGCGGCTTTCTGGGCCGACGTGATCGACGGACTTACCGTCCGGGAAGACTTGACGTTCCGTGCAGGAGCCGAGCTCGGATGGGCCATGCGTACGGAAAGCCCGGAACTTGCAGCCCTGGTCAATGCGTTCGTTCCTCAAATCCGAGCAGGAAGTGCCGCCGGCAATATGCTCTTGAGGCGTTACTTGCGGCAAAATCCCTGGGTCAGGAATCCTTCCGCCACGGAGGATCAAAGACGCTTCGAGCATACCAGCCACCTGTTCCAGAAGTACGGAGAGCGTTACGGCTTCGACTGGCTGATGCTCGCCGCGCAGGGCTATCAGGAGTCACGCATCGATCAGAGCGCTCGCAGTCCCGCGGGGGCATTGGGGATCATGCAGCTTTTGCCCACGACCGCCGCGGATCCCGTGGTTGGGATCCCGGATATCAGCAACGCGAAAAACAACATCCACGCGGGCGCCAGGTACCTGCGGCATTTGAAGGATCGATATCTCAACGATCCTGAAATAGACGATTTGAACCGGACTTTGTTGGCATTCGCGGGGTACAACGCGGGGCCGGGGAATCTCGTCAAGATCCGAGGACGCGCCACGGCAATGGGCCTGGACCCGAATCGATGGTTCGGTAATGTCGAATTGGCTGCCGCAAAGGTGATAGGCCGGGAGACCGTGGTCTATGTCGGCAACATCGCCAAGTACCATTACGCATATCGACTGATCACAGAGGCCGCGGAAGAGTACGAGGAGTCGCGCCGGCTGTTCGATCCTTGAGGCAACCGCGCCCGCGGCGACTACTGCGAAAAACAGGGCACGCAGCCGTCGCCGGTGGCCGTGCTCATGATGGCCCGCAGTTTGCCGTAGATGAAGACGTGGCTTTCCTCCAACTCCATCAGCGTGGCCCGGCCGCGTTCGAGTCTGTTTTCGAAGAACAGGGTGACGATGGTCAGCAGTTTGGCATAGAAATCCTGGTAGGACTTCTCCAGATTCGCGGCATCGGGAAATTGAACCGTGATCTGGTCCAGCAGGTCGAAGACCTCCAGGGATGTCCTGGCTGCCTGGACGAGATATTCCGATTCATCGGCCAAAATCCCGCTCTTGATGGCCTGCTGGACCTGGATGACCTTGCGTTCGAATTGCAGCAGCATGGCCAACTGCTCCTGGTTCAGCTTTTCCTGCTCCCCGCTGTCCTGCCGGGTGCAGCCGGACAGGAGCAGGGCCAAAAGGAGCGCTTGCACAAGGATTGTAATCATGCCCGTCCTCGCAGTGAGAAATTTCAGCCTGCTTCCGTTCATTAAAGAAATGATGCCTTGTCGCATATATCCGGCTCCCTAATCGACGAAAAGATATTTGAATTCCCGAACCACCTCGCGTCCGCGTGGGCTGCGGCAGAAATCCAGAAACGGCGTTATCTTCGACTCGTTGTGTTTCAGGTAGACCAGGTTCAATTCCCGAACGATGGGATAACCGCCGGCGAGCACGTTACCCGCAATCGGATCATGGCCGTCCAGGGCGAGAATCTTGATGGGCATGCCCTTGTCCAGCAGATACAGCGATGTGCCCAGGGACATGTAGCCCACTGCCCCGGGAATCCCGCCAACCAGGGTTGCTCCGTCCATGTTGGAGGCGATTTCGTAGGCCTGTGCGGCGACCCGGCCGTTGGGGCCATCCTCCGGATTGTCCCGGTGATACACGCCGCTGTAGGCTTCAAAGAGCTCCAGGGTGCTGCGCCCCATTTCCTTGTTCACCAAAACCACATCGCGATTCCATGACGTCAGGTCATTCCAGTTCATGATCCGGCCCGTGAACAGGTCGACCACGGTCTGCTTGTCCACTTCCTGCAGGGGATTGCGGCTGTTGACGATGATCACCAGAACGTCCATGCCGATGGTCTCGTATTCCAGCCGTTCTTTTTCCTCTTCCGACAAGGCTCGGGAAACCATCCCGATATGGGCCGTACCTTCCAGAGCGGCCATTGCTCCGGTCAGACTTCCACCACCTTCGATCCGAATTGACTGTCCGCTACGTTCACGGAATTCCTCGGCCAACTGCTCCACCATGGGCTGGATCGTAGTCGCTCCGGAAATCCGGAGAACGTCGTTGTTCTGAGCCAAGGCAGGAATGCTGAGAAACACCGCCAGGGCCGTCAATGCCAGCACCTGGAACAGCAGAGCTCGAATACGGGCTTGTCCTCCCGCCATCATTCCTTTCGCATACGGCATTTGTCTCATACGTCCATGACTCCTCGCAGGCACAGGTTCAGTTCGTCTTCGTCAATGGGCCGGGCGACCACGGCCCGCAGGTTCGAGCGCAGGGCCTGTTCCAGTTCGGGGTGATAGGTGCGTTTGGAAATTCCGATGATCGGAGCCTGGGGATGAGTCCTGCCCATCCGGCGCAACAGCGAGTCGTCAACGCCGTCGGTTTCGAGATTGAGCAGAATCAGGCACTTTCCGCTGGACGCCAGCATACGTTCCAAATCCGTGACCTGGATGCAGTGCAGCATCCGCAGGCGGTGAACCGCCAGCAGAGCTTCGACCTGCCGAAGTTCATCCGCATCATCCAGCAGTACAACGGCAGTCTGGTCCATATTCACCCCCAACTTCTCAAATATTTAGTCATGTATTGCCTGATGATTCCAATCACGCTGTATACGCCAGATAAGCCCCGCCCAGAATCAGCAACGCCCCGCAAACTTTTTTCAGCACCGGTGCGCTCAGGGAACGCTCGTTCCAGCGCAGAAAGAACTGAATGAACCGAGGGGACATGCTGGCCAGCATCAGGAACAGGCAATGGCCGACGGCAAAGAGCAGGAGCAACACCAGGCCGTAATACAGGTCAGTGGCCGCCATGGCCATTGTCAAACCAAGAATGGGCGCCATGTACACGAAGGTGCACGGGCCCAGGCCGATGCCCAGGACCAGTCCCAGGGCCAAAGCGCCTCTTTTTCCCGGCGCCTTGGGAAGCAATCTGTTCGGTACGAGGCACCCCATGGGCACTAGCCCAGTCAGATTCAATCCAAAGAGAATGAACACTCCACTCAGAATATAGTAAGGCAAGGGACCAAGGTCCCCAAGCAACCTGCCGGCCGAAGCCGAAATAATTCCAACAATGACAATGCTGCCCAGGATACCCAGTCCAAAGAGCAGGGACAGTGAAATGGCCCGGCCCGAAGTTTCGACCTTTTGGCCGTTGATGTAGCCCACGATCAGAGGGATGCCCGCAAGATGGCAGGGACTAAGCACAATGCTCAATACGCCCCAGAAAAAGGCGGCCAGCAGGGCCGTGGGCGCCGCCCCCCGTACCGCCAGGGTCAGTGAGGATAGCAGGTTCTCGAAAGAGAGCCAGTCCCAGACCGATGCCGATCGCTCCGCGGGCTGAACGACCATTCCCAGTTCACGCCACTGTTCCAGAATATGGTGCTTGGCCAGGAAACCCTCGTTGCGGTGCAGTTCGGTCCCGTCCGCGGCATAGAAGATCTGGGTCGGCACGGTCAGCGCCTGGAAAACGGTCAGGGCTTCCGGAACCTTCTGGGTGTCATAGTAATAGGTTTGGAAAACGTGGCCGTACTCCGTTTGCAGTTCCAGGAGGGACGAAGCCATGCGCTGGCAGGGCGGACAGGATTCGATGCCGGTGTTCACCAGGACCGGCAGATCCTGATTGCCCACGACAATATCGCCGGGCGGCGGTTTGGGCTGTATCGTGATGCGCTGGTAATCGGAGAGGGCGGCATTGGCCACGGTGACGACGGGCCCGGGATGGACCGTCGCCAACGCCAGGAGGCAGATGCTGCCCATCAGAGCCAGTGCGCTCCAAGGGATTCGTCCCGACATTGCTCCTCCTTTGGAGGTTCGCGGTTTATCCGTCAAATGCCGGTCAGCACGCTGTAGTCGGTTCCGCTTGGACCGTATCAGGAATCAGGCGAAACTCGGCCCGCAACACTGCCTTCGTAATCTGCCCGAGATGCTTGTAAAACGGTGATTGGGCGAAGGAGACCACCCGATCGGCAAAAAGCGGTCCCCAGGCTCCCAGGTGAATGGGAAAGAAATCCGTCCGGCGATCCCGCCATTCACGGACAGCCGTGGCATCGTCCCGACAAAAAGCGGCATGTTCCTGAAACAGGAGATAGTACATGAACTCCAGTTCCGCGGTGACATGATCCGGAGGATTGCCGCCGTCCGGAGCGCTGTTCACGCCGGCCGCCAGGTAGCGAGCTGCGGCGTCATCAGAGCTTTCGTGGGAAAGCATCTTGTTCACATGGAAATAAACCGACCCGAAAGGCGGTGCCAGGACTTCAAAGGGGCCAAGAAACAGCTTGGCGTACTCCACCTTGAGCGCATCGCGGCCCTGTTCGTCGTTTGGCAGATTCTTCAGCATAGTCTGGGTCGATGCGTGGACCTCCGGGACCCAGGCCGGAGCATGAGCCGCCAGAGTATCCACGTTATGCGGCAAATGTTCGTCCGGGGGAAAATAGCACGAGGCCAAGGCCTTATAGGTTTCCATCCGGGCGATAATGTTCGAGTCAAGCATGAAGGGTCTCCGTGTCAGCATTTCCACTACAATTTGCTCTCAATTCCCGCGGCCAGGATCAGCATCGAAATCGCTATCGAAATCGTAATCGAAATCGGTCTTTAAAGGCTTGTTATGCATAACGACAACATTTTGATTTGATTTGATTTGATTCGAGTCGATTTCGATAGCGATTTCGATTTCGATTGAGGTTGTCACTCCTTGGAATCCAGCCTGAAAAAACGGTCCGCACCCGGACCCGATGCCCGGGCGCGGACCGTCCCAGGAGGAGCCTAATCGGGGGTAGCTTCAAGTTTCCAGTATTTGACCCCAATGGAATAGATGAGCAAGGCGAGAGACAATGCCAGGACGATAATCCCGATCTCGTAGATGCTCGGAACGTAGGAGACAAATTCCGGCCTGTTTTCAATAAACGCTCCGACAGGCCTGATCTGCGCCGAAAGCAGCATTACCAGACGGCCGGCAAACATGCCCGCGAGAACAAAGATCGAGACCAGTACCCGACCGATCGTCGAATCCCGTACTGCGGGAATGAGCAACATCACCAAAGGAATGATCAATCCCAGCCATAACTCGCCCTTGTACAATGCGGTCCCGGCAATATATCGGAAGCCGTCAAAAGCCTCGTGCAGCGAGGTATAGCCGATGACGGCCCGCAGAATGAAGACGAACAACGAGACGGCCAGCATTATTGCGAAAAACCTGCTGATGTTTTGGAAAATTGGTTCCTGTTCCTTGGGCATTCCCCCGATTAGCTGAAAATGGACCATGGAAGCCAGAAAGAGGACGGCCAGACCGCTGGTGATCGCCGAAGCCATGAAATAGAGAGCGGTAAAGTGGCCAAAAAAAGCCGGTCTGGCATCAGCCGTGCCGAATACGATGCTCAAGGCTGTGTAGGACATGAGCATCAACCCCAATGCCAGCAGTCCGGCTGTTTTGCCGCTGGCGGTATGCCACTGCCCTTTGTGGATTGTGTAGAACTTGAATGCCACAAAGGCGATGTAGATCGCGTAGAGATTGGCCATCCACCAGATCGGCGAGGCCAGATTGGGAGACAGGACTAGATGGATGGTATTCAGCAGCGTGGTCCACGGCCCAAGGTCAAGCGCCTTGCACATCACGCCCACCAGCAGCGTTGCTCCGGCGAGCAGGGCGCTGCGCTTGGCAATGGGATAATACATTTTCATGCCGAACACCGAGGGCAGAGACGACAGGAACGTCAGCCCGGCGGCCGTCAATGCAAAAAACAGATAACCGGACATCGGCAGGACCCAGAAGGTCACATCATTGGCGTTGTACACTCCCAGCCCCTGAGAAACCACCGTCAGGGCGCTGAAGAGTCCAAAGAGCAGGCCGACGCCCAGCAGACCAAACCATAACTTACTCATACTTCACCTCCTGGATTAGGCGAGCGCTTGTTTGACGTCGTCAGCCTGAACCATGCCCTTGCCGGGTTCATACGCGCATGGACAGAATTCCCGAATATAAAATACCTTGGGCCTGGTACCCAGCTCCGCCCGTAATTGCTCAGCCCGAAACATGCCCAGGAGCTGATTGACCTTGCTCCGAGGATCATCCAGGTCGCCGAAAATCCGCGCATTAGCCGGACAGGCTTCCACGCAGTAGGGGAGCTGGCCGTTTACCACCCGATGATGGCAGAAGGTGCATTTTTCCACCACGCCGGTGGGCCGAATCGAGGCATAAGTGGCATCCGGATCCGGGTTCTGAATCGGCCACCCCTTGGCGCCGACGCGTTGTACTGTTTCCGCGGGGGTTGAAGTACCGCCGGGAATTACCGCCGTATTATCACGCCATTCAGCATGCGGCCTGCGCCAGTTGTAGTGGATGACGCCATAAGGGCAGTTGACCATGCAGTACCGGCAACCAATGCATTTGCTGGGATCATGCATGGTAATCCCGCCCTCGGCCTTGTGCAGAGCCCTGGTCGGACAGCCCCGCACGCATGGTGCGTTTTCGCAGTGATTGCAAAGTGTTGGACGATAATGATACCGCACAAAGGGGAAACGACCCAGGGTCTCGGTCCTCTTCCCGGACCAGCGCACCCCCTCGGGCAGGTTGTTCTCATTCATACAGGCGATGATGCATCCTCCGCACCCCGTACACTGCTGCAAGTCTATAACCATAGCATATCGTGCCATTATATATACCTCCTAGGCCTTTTCGACTTTCAATCGGATGTGGCCGTAAAATGCCGTGGAACCGCTCAAACGGTCGTTATCGACCGGAATAATGTCGTTATTGTTTGCTCCCAAGGCCTCTTTGCCGAACACCTTGGCCGCGTAGCGTCCGTAGGCCCAGTGGCCCTGACCAAAGCACTTCGCTACTGTACCCGGCTGGGCGCCTTCCCACAGGGAGGCGGTGCAGACGATGCTGCCGACGGGCGTGGTCAGGCGGATCTTGTCTCCGGTCCTGATGCCCAGACGCTCGCCGTCAATGGGATTCAGTTTGGCTACGTCCTCATAGGACTTGTCACCGGGGTCCAGATCCTTGAGCTGCAGATACCAGGGACAATTGGAACTGCGGCCTTCCCGATTCAGGCGGGCCTTGTAATCAACGAACTTGAACGGATATTCCACCGGATCGCCCCACTCGTAGGGTTCCTCGTAATGTGGAATGAATGCCAAATCACCGCGTGCCAGATAGTTGCAGACCTCCATAACGTGATCCACGGTCGTATTGTGTTTTTCGGCGTGGCTTTCCAATGCATCTTTCAAGGTCTCGCTGTAGAACTCGAACTTGCCGGTCTTGGTGCCCATATTGCTCCAGCGAGCCCGGTAGGAATACGGATCGGAGTTCCAGACCCCGACCTCGACGAACTCCTCCCAACCGGAGAACTTGTCTCCGCCCTTGGACTGGGCCGGATCCCAGAAATGCTGCATACGGTGCTTGATGGCATACAGCTCAAATTCTTTATCGTTGGCGGGCGACTTGCCGGTTTCCGGGTCCACGATGGTCTGATAATAGCGCAACAGGTTGTCGAACCCACGTTGAGCAAGTTTTTCAGCAAGCAGCCAGGGAATCTCCGTCTCCATGCTCTTGGTGTCCCACAGCCGCTCGATGGCAGGCTGCATCAGGCTTACGGAGCGATAACCATTGCTGGAGTTGTCCAGCGTCCCCCAAGACTCGAACATGCAGTGGTTCACCGGCAGGACAATGTCGGCATAGAAACTCATTTCCGAGGCGTGGGTAGTCAGATGGGCAAAAAAATCGATTTTGGACATGGCCTGATCCCAACGACCGGTGCCTGGGCAGGAAAAGTTGAAGTTATTGAAGTAGCCCATGGCAACTTTGATTTCGTTGGGATCCTCATTGATGATGGCGTCGGCAACGTTGTTTGTATTCACACCGCCGCCGGACCTCCCGCTGGCCAGATTGGGCCACTCCAGACGACCACGCTGGTCGATCTTTTCCTTTTTCACGCCGACCTTTGCAATGTCGTCCATATAGTCGTCCAGAGAAGGAAACCCCTGATACGATCGGGAGTTGTAGCGTAGAACGCCGCCGATATTGTCACAGCCGCCCGTAAGTCCATTCAGGGCGTTGGCCGCCAGGACCCCGTAGGTCCCGCGGGGTTGCATGGCCGGACCGCCGCCGACCCATGAAATGCAGTTGGGGGCAGCCGCGGCAAAACCCAAGGCGACGCGCCGGATCTGATCCGCCGGAATGCCGCACAGCGGCTCAGCCCATTCTGGACTGGCGTCCTTCAAATACAGGTTCCACCATTTTGCCAGGCCGTGGGTATGTTCCTCCAGAAAGGTGTATTCATTAATCTCATGACCAGGTATGAACCTGTTCTCGCCGTCGAAAAAGTCACCGACAAACGGTTTGTGCCACATCCCCTCCACCAGGATGGTGTGAGCCATGGCCGAGGCCAGAGCACCGTCGTATCCCGGCTTGACCGGAAGCCATTCGTCACACTTGCTGCCCGTGCCGGAGAGTCGCGGCTCAACTGAAGCGATCCGAGCATTATCTAAAGCCCGCCCCCAGCTGTTCAGGTAAGAGGAGACGCCGCGATTGGCCACTAGAGGGTCAGCGCCCCAAATCAGCACATAGCGGGTGTTGGGAATGTCGTACTGCATGTAGGCCCACTGCCCCTCCTGGAAGTAGCGCATCTTTTCGGCTTCCGCGCAGATGGAGCTATGGGAGATGTTGTTGGGCGAGCCAATGATCTTAGGCAGACGGTCGTACAAAAGATCCCTCAGTTCGGTGTACCGACCGCGCATGAGCATAAACTTGTGGGTTTCATCTTTCTCACGCAGCTCCATGATCCGATCCGCCAGCATGTCCAAAGCCTCGTCCCAGGAGATGGGCACGAACCCCGGGTCTTCATTTCGGCCTTTTTTCGGATTGGTTCGTTTCATGGGCGACTTGACCCGGTCTGGATCATAGACCTGCTGCAAAGCCAGATGAGCCCTTGGACAGGAGTTGATGCCGTTGGTCTTGGAGTGAGGATTGCCACGAATTTTTACGGCCCTGCCATTGATTACGTAAACCTGTTTTGAGCACCAGGATGTACAGCCTACGCAGCAGCTGCTGACCCACTTGCCCTCGGCCAACGCGCCCTTGGCATGAGCTGTATCCGGAGCCAGGGCTCGGAGTGCGGGGCCGCCTGTAGCCAGCCCGGCGCAAGCCGCCGCAGCGCCTTTGACGAACGATCGCCGATTGATCACGCCTCCTTTGCCTTGCATTCCGTCAATGTCCAGTTCCTTCATGGCTCCTCCTTGAAGTTCATGAATTGGGAGATTTGATATTCTTTCACCAATTTAAAATCGCGAAAGGTTAGGTCCTTAATTGAACATAATCCTAGAATATCAATTCCCGTGCCATTAACATAAAAATACTTCAACATCTTGAAATTGTTAGTGCTTATATGGAATAAAATCATTAATTTCCCGGTTATTGCCGTTTCCCATCGCTCTGTCGTGTATTGAATCGAGACACGACACTCTTCGAATTATATTAATATAAAAAATTAAACCACTTAGTGTGCATCGATACTGTACACCTTGCCGTAGATGATCCAGTGCGCATCTGTCATGTATACTTGAACGAACCGTTTTTAAACTGATCAAGTACTTGAATAGCCGGATAAGGTGCATGGCGGTTGTCATAATGTTCCTGCAAGTCGGGCATGATAGTTGCTGTCACTAGTGTAGGTATTTTTGTTGAGAGCTCTCACCTGGGCTGACAATCAACGTGCCGATTCAAGCCGTCTGGGGACCAGTTGTCGATTCAATTCCAAGATTCACTGTCAACATTGGAAAAGAGGTGATGTCATGAGGAAAATCGTCATACTCGGCGCCGGAACCGGCGGCACGATGATGGCCAATCGGCTTTGCGAGAACCTGCGCACGGAAATCGACCAGAACAAGATCAGCGTGACCATCGTGGACGAGGACAGGACCCACGTTTACCAGCCCGGATTGCTCTTCATTCCCTTCAGCATGTACCGGTCCCGTGAGGACGTGCTTAAGCCCCGGGACGTCTTTCTGCCCTCGGAGGCGAAGTTCATCGTTTCCAAGATCGAAAAGGTGGATCCGGACGCGAAGAAGGTCGTCATGAAAAAAGGGACCATTGACTACGACCTTTTGATCATCGCCAGCGGATCGCGTTGCGATCCGACGGAAAACGAAGGACTGCTCGGGCCGAACTGGCAGAAGTCCATCTTCGACTTCTACACCCTGGATGGCGCCCTGAAGCTGCAGCAGGCCATGCGCTCCTTCAGGGGTGGCAGGATCGTGCTCAACGTGGCCGAGATGCCCGTCAAGTGCCCGGTTGCGCCCCCGGAATTCGTGATGCTCGCTGACTGGTACTTCCATGAGCGGGGACTGCGGGACAAGGTGGAAATCGTCTTCGCCACGCCGCTCAGCGGGCCATTCACCAAGCCTTTGGCCTCCCAGACCCTGAAGTACGTCTGTGAGGAAAAAAACATCAAGATCGTGCCGGATTTCGCCCTGAGCCATGTGGACAACGAGAACAAACGCATCGTTTCCCACGACAAGCGAGAGGAAGAATTCGACCTCCTGGTCTCCATCCCGACCATGAAGGGCGCGCAGTTCATCATCGACTCGGATATGGGCGACCCCCTGGGCTGGGTGCCCACGGACAACCACACCCTGCAAAGCAAGAATTTCAAGGACATCTTCGTCATCGGCGACGCCACCAACGTACCCACCTCCAAGGCCGGCTCCGTGGCGCACTTTGAAAGCGAAATCCTGATCGAGAACATTCTGCGCCATCTGGACGGCCTGGAGCCGCTGCCCAAGTACGACGGCCATTCCAACTGCTTCATCGAGTCCGGATTCGGCAAGGCCCTGCTCATCGACTTCAATTACACCCAGGAACCGCTGCCCGGAAAGTTTCCCCTGCCCGGGGCCGGGCCCTTCACCCTGCTCAAGGAAACCAAGATGAACCACTACGGCAAGATGATGTTTCGCTGGGCCTACTGGCATCTCCTGCTCAAGGGCAAGGATCTTCCGGTTTCCCCGTTCATGACCATGGCCGGCAAGGAAATGCCCAGCCCGGTCACGGCATAGGAGGTGGACCATGAGTCTGGAACAACATGTGGAAACGTTGAATTCCCTGGAACGCAAGATGGATGAAATCTCCACCATGGCCAGGGAGATGATGCGGCGCAATGAAATGGCCCAGGATTTGGCCAAGGATTTGAACATCGTCGGCAACGCCGCCATGTTCTCTCTTCAGGAGGAACTGGAACTGGAGAACGTCCAGGTGGACGGACGGGAACTGCGGCAGATGCTGATCCTGTTTCTGAAGAACATTCACAACATCAACTATGCCATGCGTCAGTTGGAAGCCGTGGCCGAGCTGGGCAAGGAATCCTACGACACCATCCGCGGCCTGCTGCTGGACTATATCGAACGGGCCACGGAGTGGGAGAAGAAAGGGTATTTCCAGTCCGCCGCCAAGTCCGTGGACATCATGGCCAGGATGCACGAGAGCATGCCCCGGGACACCCTGGACAGGCTGGAGCGATCAGCTCCGGAAATCATCGGCCTGCTCGCGGATCTTGCGGACCCGGAAACCATCAAGCAGACCCGGCAGATGCTCCGGATGCAGAAATATCTCGTGCCGGCCCTGGTGACGGCCTGGGTTGTGCCGGTGGGGCTGTTGGTGCTGATTCTGCTGAGAACTTGAGTGGGGCCGTCATGCCAAGGCTTGGGGTGGAAGAAAAAAAACCTTGAATGTGAACCGCCCGCTTCGCTCAAGGCACGGAAAACGCCAAGAAGGAATTTTGGTTTCCGCTGGAAAGATGCGGAAGCCAAAAGACTCACCGCCTATCGGCGATATTGATTCCACCCGAAAGGGTGGGGCAATGTTTTTGGAAAGCAGCTTTTTCCCTGCTTTCCAAAATCTTTACCTTGGCGGTCTTGGCGTCCTGAGCGAAGCGAGTGGTTCCCTTTCTCTGGTTCACATTCACAAATGAATCCGGTGACCATATCGGTTGCTCAATCCCTAAGCGGCGTACTCACTCGGCAAGCGTTTCCCGCAGCACTTCAATGGGATGCTGAATCGGGATGTCGTCCATGTGCTGGAACTGGAGGCGGCAGCTCAGGCATTCGGTGAGGATGGCTTCCGGCTCATGAGCCCGGATTCTGGCCATGAGCGGTGCGCCCAGATCCAGGCTGGGCTGGTGAAACTGCTTCTTGTAGCCCATGATCCCGGCCATGCCGCAGCAGTGCAGCGTTCCCGTCAGCGGAGTCACGGAAAGTTCGGGAACCTGTTGCAACAGATTAAGAAAGGGGTAGCCGATCTTTTGTTCCCGGAGATGGCAGGGCGGGTAGTAGACCGCCCGGCGCGGAACGGCGCGCGCCGTTTCCGGGAATCGGCCCTCGCCGGCCAACCTCGCC
Source organism: Desulfonatronum thiosulfatophilum (assembly GCF_900104215.1). Taxonomy (NCBI): domain Bacteria; kingdom Pseudomonadati; phylum Thermodesulfobacteriota; class Desulfovibrionia; order Desulfovibrionales; family Desulfonatronaceae; genus Desulfonatronum; species Desulfonatronum thiosulfatophilum. The sequence goes on from NZ_FMXO01000016.1 coordinate 25,430, forward strand.
AGATACTCACCGAGGTCAAAGGCATGCTCACCAACGGCGATGCGTTGGAGCGGGTCAAGACCGGAAAACAATCCCTTGTCCTGAAGGATCGGCCCGTAGGTGGCCCGGTGCAGGACGACCATGTCCCCTTGCCGTGGCCCGGTAATGCCCATGCCCGCGGGAATGAGCAGCCGGTTCGCGTCCGCCCCGGCCTGCTGCTGATACGCCTGTGAATAATAGGCCCCTTCCCGCAGGAGATGCTTGAAAAAATACCCGCACGTCGGGCAGGAGCAGACCACGTCGAACCCGGCGGCCACATGCTCCGCCATCCATTGCAGGTTGCGAGAGACCAGCTTCAGGGCCATGGGCTGATCCCCCTCCAGAAGAGGGGGCATGCCACAGCATTCGCCCTCCGGTTCGCCCACGGCCGCAACCACCTCCACTCCGAAGGCCTCCAAAACCTCCACCGCGGCTCGGGCCACTTCCGGGAATAGATAGCGAGCCGTGCATCCCGGGTAGTAGATCGCCTTGCGGGCATCCGGAGCGGCCTTGTTTTTCCGGCTGGCTGAACGCGTGTCTAACCAGCGGTCGAAGTTTTCCCGGGGTACGGCCGGCATTCTTCGATCCGGATGCATCCCAAGAGTCCGCTTGATCAGTGACGAGGTCACCGGATTGGCCATCATCAGGTTGCCGAGGCGCGGAAACGCGCCGCACAGTTTGCCGATCCGCCCCACGTCCTGCAGGGCCCGCACGCTGAAGGGCAGTCCGTCCCGCTCGGCATAGGCAGCCTTGGCGGCCATGATCTCGCTTCGGATCTTGGGACAGGGACACAGCCCGCACAGGTTGCACAAATCGCACAGCTGGCGCAGCTCTTCCTCGCTCGCCTCCCCGCCTCCCTCCCGCTTGCGGTCATGCAGGCGGAACAGCTCCGGCAGAAACAGGCAGGCCTCCTCGATATAATACCGACAATCCTCACACGACCCGCAGGCCGCGACCACATTCCGGATCAGTTTTTCAGGCACATCGGATTTCATGGCAACAAATCTCCAACGATCTTGACTTTTTCATCTGATGCCGACACGCCGCATCATCCATCAACAAGTCCCAGATCGTCACGAAGCAAAAGTTCTAAGTTAACTAAATATTTTAATGTAATTGCGCAAATACTCCGGGCAGTGCCTGGTACCGGCTTCCGCTGGCAGGACGTCTAGCATACAAAGGCCCAGCCTGGACAGCTCCAGTCTTTCACAGCGTGCAGCTGTTCACATCCATGGTGCAAGCGATCTAACGGATCACCTTGATTTCAATCTCTTGACACCTAAACCCCCGCCGGCCTATGCACAAACATATGCTGGGCTCAGCAGAAGGAGTATGCATGGAATCAGAGCGTCATGTTCGTTTTTTTCGCAATGGCCGGAACCAGGCCATTCGTATCCCCAGAGAGTTTGAACTGGATGCGGATACGGCTATCATTCGCCGTGAGGATGATCGTCTGGTGATCGAACCGGTAAAGAGAAAAGGCTTGTTGGCTACGCTGGCCACATTGTCCGATATTGAAGAGGATTTCCCGGATACTGATTCCGGAACTCCACCCTTGGATGATGTAAACTTATGAAGCTGAAGCATCGTTTTCTCCTGGACACAAACATCCTTTCGGATCTCGTCCGACATCCCCAGGGCATTGTTGCGCAGCGCATTCGTGAACATGGCGAGCAGGCTGTTTTCACATCCATAATTGTTGCCTGTGAACTGCGCTTCGGCGCCGCCAAGCGCAACGCTCCAAGGCTGTCCGCGCAGGTTGAAGCAATTCTCGCCGCCATGGACGTTCTGCCTCTCGAGCCGCCGGCGGATGAACAATATGCCCGGTTGCGTTTGCATCTGGAGCAGAACGGGTCCCCCATCGGCCCCAATGACATGCTTATCGCGGCTCAAGCTCTTGCCGAGGACTCCATTCTCGTGTCCGCGAATACGAAAGAGTTTCGTCACGTTCCCGGCCTCGTGACGGTTGATTGGCTTGAAAGCGATCCTTCCTGACCCCTTACATTAATTCGGGCTGGGCTCTTTCCCATGCGGAACTTTTGCCTTCGAGTCGGAGGGGCGAGCCGCAGTTGCGTGAAGACGCATCATCAATGTGTTGGAAAAAGCCCGTGAAGCCTTCACGGCCATCGGTTCTCTGGGATGTGCAGCCCGGAGTCTTGACGGACATCAAAGCCATGGCTATTTTTCATTTCGTCTTTTAGCTATATAAATATTTAAGGAGCCATCCATGGAATCCACACTTGCCATGACCAAAGGGCTGGCAGACGGGAATAGAATGCGGATTGTGGCCGCGCTCATGGAGCATGATGAGCTGTGCGCCTGCCAGTTGACCGAGATGCTCGGCCTGGCCGGGGCCACGGTCTCCAGGCACTTGAGCATCCTGCTGGCTGCCCGCATGGTCCGGAACCGAAAGCAGGGCCGCTGGATTTACTATCGCCTGGCTGAGCAATTCCCAAAAATGTTGCAACTATGGTTGAAGGAATCCTTGGTCTCGTCGCCAGATATTCAAGCGGACAGAGAAAGCCTGAAGACCGTCCTGGCCTGCGATCCGGATGAACTGTGCCGTCGTCAGAGAAAAGGTGCGGAATGTTCCGCGTAGAGTTTCAATTCATTTTGAGGAGCGTGCAATGAGCGAATCCGTTGCCAAACAGATGTCCTTTCTGGACCGCTACCTGACCCTGTGGATTTTTCTGGCCATGATCGTGGGCGTGGGGGCCGGATATCTTTTCCCGGTCATTCCTGACTTTATCGGCCTTTTCCAGATCGGCAACACCAACATTCCCATTGCCATCGGCCTGATCGTAATGATGTACCCGCCCCTGGCCAAGGTTCAGTACGACAAGATGCACCTGGTTTTCCGCCATACCCGGGTGCTGGTGCTGTCCCTGGTCCAGAACTGGATCATCGGCCCGATTCTAATGTTCCTTTTGGCCGTGACCTTCCTCTCCGGCCATCATGAATACATGGTCGGCCTGATCCTCATCGGCCTGGCCCGGTGCATCGCCATGGTCATCGTCTGGAACGACCTGGCCAAGGGCGACCGGGAATACTGCGCCGGACTGGTGGCCTTCAACTCGGTCTTTCAGATCCTGCTCTTCTCGGTCTACGCCTACCTCTTTCTGACCGTGTTTCCCGGGTGGCTGGGCTTCGAGGGAACCCTCGTGGACATTACCATGAAGGAAATCGCCATCAGCGTGCTGATCTACCTGGGGCTTCCCTTTGCCGGCGGCATCTTCTCCAGGCTCTACGGAGTCCGGGCCAAGGGCGAGCAGTGGTACCAGGAAAAATTCGTACCCTTCATCAGCCCCTTCACCCTGATCGCCCTGCTCTTCACCATCGTTGTCATGTTTTCCCTCAAGGGCGAGTACATCGTGCAGCTGCCCTTTGACGTGGTCCGGGTGGCTGTTCCGCTGCTGATCTACTTCCTGGTCATGTTCGTAATATCCTTTTTTCTGTCTATGAAATTCAATGCCACCTACGAGCAGTCCACCTCGCTGAGCTTCACCGCGGCCTCCAACAACTTCGAGCTGGCCATCGCCGTGGCCATCGGCGTGTTCGGCATTCATTCCGGCGTGGCCTTTGCCGCGGTAATCGGGCCGCTGGTGGAGGTGCCCGTGCTCATCGGTCTCGTCCACGTGGCCCTGTGGTTCAAGCGCAAGTACTTCCCCTTCGCCGTGCATACGCCCACCGGAGTCTGCCATGTGACCTGCAAGCCGGTCGAGGTGGAGGCGAAGTCTTAGCACGAGAAATCCGCTCAAAGCGACATCCCGCTCCGGCACGCGTTACTGCCGGAGTGGGTACTGAAGGATTGAAAAATTGTATGTGGTAAACAAACCCAAGCCATTGGACGTGCACATTTGACGATCGATGATCATTTGGCTAATTTGCCAAATATCAAAAACAGGAACAGGACGCGTAATGCAAAAGAATGAATTTCGATCCAGAATCTTTAAGGCTCTGGGCCATCCCAGCCGGATTTTGCTGGTGGACGCCCTGTTTGCCGGGGAACGCTGCGTCTGTGAACTTCGCGAACTCGTCGGAGCGGACGTTTCCACCGTTTCCAAGCACTTGTCCGTGCTCAAGGAGGCCGGCATCGTGGGCTGCGAAAAACGCGGAGCCAATGTGTATTATTATCTGCGCATGGAGTGCGTGAAAGGATTTCTTAGCTGCGTGGACCGTTTCAATGCCCGCAGGATCGAGGAACATGCGTGCATATTGTGCGGCGACCGAAGGCAGGATTCAGAACACAATAATCGGCATATGGTTGCGAATCAAAAACATTGAACCAGAAGAGGAGATTTTATGAAAATCAAGGTATTAGGTCCAGGCTGCCCCAAGTGTGCGGAGGCGTTGCGCGTTGTCACGGATGCCGTGGCCGAGTCCGGCAAGCCCGTGGAAGTGGAAAAGGTCACGGACATGCAGGAATTCATGCGGTACGGCGTGTTCAGCACTCCGGCCATCGTGGTGGACGACACGGTCAAGGTCGTAGGCAAGTTGCCGACCAAGAAAGACGTTCTCGGCTGGATCAACGGATAATGAGCTTTCTTTTTCAGCCCGAGCGCTTTCAGCCACGAATGAAGACCGTCTGCTCGAAAGTCAGGCCACTGCTGTTTTGCCTCATGGCGTTGCTGGTGAGCATTACCATTCCAGCTTGGGCCGAGGAGGAGGCGCCGCCAGAAGCGCCGGTGCCAGGCATGGTCACCGTGGCCAGTTTCGGTGCCAAAAACTGCGTTCCATGCCGATTGATGGTGCCCATCCGTGAGGAGCTTCAGCGGGAATACGAAGGGCGGGCGGCAATCGTTTTCATCGATCTGCACCGCCACTTCACCTTGATTGACCATTACGCCATCCAGGTCATCCCCACGTTGATCTTCTACGATCAAAACGGCAACGAAGCGAAGCGGCACATCGGATTCATGGACAAAAAGTCCATCGAGGCTGAAATGGCCAAGCTCGGCGTTGAATAGGTTTTTTATGGACCAGTTTTTCATCACCTTGAACATGTGGATCACCAGCGGAACGGGCTTTGCCATGGCCGGAAGTTTTTTATGGGGCATGGTCAGCGTGTTCTTCAGCCCTTGCCATCTGGCCTCCATCCCGCTCATCGTCGGCTACGTGGCCGGACAGAACAAACTCATCGAGGGCCGTGCCGCCGCCGGATACGCCGGGCTTTTCTCGTTCGGCCTGTTTATAACAATTGCCCTGGTGGGCATTGTCACCGCTCTTTTGGGAAGAATGCTGGGCGACATCGGTCCCTGGTGGACCATCCTGGTCGGGTTGATCCTGATCTGGGTCGCCTTGGACATGCTCGGCGTGTCCAGGTGTTCGATGTCCACGGGACTGATGAGCAAGCTCAAGGTCAGCGGGCTTTCCGGAGCCCTGATTCTGGGGCTGGCCTATGGTGTACTCTCCGGCTCCTGCACCTTCGGCTTCATTGCCCCGATTCTGGCCATCATCACCATTCAGGAGCAGTTCGCCAACGGCATTCTGCTGATCGTGCTCTTCGGAATCGGCCATTGCATCCCCATTGTCATCGCCGGCAGCTCCACGGCGCTTGTCCGGCGCATCCTGGAAAGCCGATCCATGGCCACAGGCGGCCTGTGGTTCAAGCGAGGCGCGGGTACGCTCATCGGCCTGCTGGGGCTGTACTTCATCGCCCTGCCGTTCCTGGAAATCTAGAACCAACGATACGTCATGAATAAGGAATTGCAATGAGTTCAAAAACAATAATCGGCATAGTGGTTGTCCTGGTCGCCCTGCTCGGAACCATTGTGCTGATCCATCAGCACCAGGCGGACCAGCTCAACGATACGGCCGCCGTGGACCTCCAATCTTTGGGGGAACAGTCCGCCCACGAATCGAACATCGAACTGGACCAGAGTCTGCTGCCGGGCAACCCATCCCCCCTGCCGCGCCTAGTGGATCTGGGAGCGGACAATTGCCTGCCCTGCAAGATGATGGCCCCGATCCTCCAGGAATTGAAGGTCGAATACGCCCACCTCTTCGCCACGCATTTCATCGACGTTTGGAAGAATCCGGCAGCTGGCCGACAATTCAGCGTGCGCATGATTCCGACCCAGATTTTCTATGATGCCGAAGGCAAGGAACTCTTTCGCCACGAAGGCTTCATGTCCAAGCAGGACATCTTGCGGCAATGGCGACGGTTGGGGATCGAGGTGGAGGCGACAGGCTGAGGGGGTCATCCTTGAAACCCGCCTCTCGGGAGACGCTCCAGGGCTTTATTACTCCTGATCTGCTCCGTTATTTCAAATATGCACATCCGATGAACAAGGCGCACACATGAACTGGAAATCCGAATGGAAGCCACTGGCCGCCATCGTGGTCGTTTTTATGGCCATATTCTACCTGCCCGTGGGCGAGCCTCGTTTTGACAATGCCGTTCAGGAGGCGCTGCACCTGGCTCGCTGGTACGCTCAGGAGCACGTCCTGCTCTGCCTGATCCCGGCCTTTTTCATCGCCGGCGCCATCGGGGTGTTCGTCAGCCAGAGCTCCATCCTGCGCTACCTTGGCCCCCAGGCGAACAAGGCCTGCGCCTACGGCGTGGCATCCTGTTCCGGCTCCATTCTGGCCGTCTGCTCCTGCACCATCTTGCCCCTGTTCGCGGGCATCTACCGGATGGGCGCGGGCATCGGCCCGGCCACGGCATTTCTGTATTCCGGGCCGGCCATCAACATCCTGGCCATCGTGCTCACGGCCCAGGTTCTCGGCCCGGAACTGGGCATAGCCCGGGCTGTGGGCGCCATCTTTTTTGCCGTGGTCATCGGCCTGATCATGCACATGCTTTATCGCCGGGAAGAGGCGGACAAGACCGCAAATATGGTTCTGCCCGATGAAGAGCCCAAGCGCGGACTTGGCCAAAACGGACTCTATTTCCTGAGCATGATCGGCATTCTGGTCTTCGCCAACTGGGGTGCGCCCAGTGAAGGAGCCGGAATCTGGCAGACCATTTACGCGAACAAATGGTTGCTTACGGCCATATCCGGACTGGGTCTGGCCGTTATCCTGCCCGCGTGGTTCGGACTGCCCTGGTCCCGGATGTTCATGGTCGTGCTGCCCACTGCCGCTCTGGCCCTTGCATTTCCGGGCCTGCCGATTCTGGCTTTCACGGCCGGGTTTGTCGGCCTGTCCATGGTGATCAGCACCCGGGAGGACGAACTGGGTCAGTGGTTTTCCACATCCTGGATCTTTGCCAAGCAAATTCTGCCCCTGCTGTTCATTGGCGTACTGGCGGCCGGACTGCTGCTCGGGCGTCCGGGCGAAGAGGGGCTGATCCCCTCGGCCTGGGTCAGCGCGGCCGTGGGCGGCAATTCCCTTGGGGCGAACTTCTTCGCCTCTTTTGCCGGGGCGTTCATGTACTTCGCCACCCTGACCGAAGTGCCCATTCTTGAGGGGCTGCTGGGCAGCGGCATGGGCAAGGGGCCGGCCTTGGCCCTGCTTCTGGCCGGACCGGCCTTGAGCCTGCCAAACATTCTGGTCATCCGCAGCGTCATCGGCACGCAAAAAACCCTGGTCTTCGTCAGCCTAGTGATTGTCATGGCCACCATCAGCGGGATGATCTACGGTCATTTCTGGGGATAGTGACATATTCCTGTGACCCTGTCAGAACAAACAAGAAAGTTTGAACCGCAAAGACGCCAAGAACGCAAAGTTTAAGACCTTGCAGAAGTTGTCCAAAACCGGGCAACGGTTTTGGACAAGGCCCCCTTTTCATTTGCCGCTACCCGGCAAATGAAAAAACTTCCTGCCTTCCTTGCGACCTTTGCGCCTCGAGCGAAGCGGGCGGTTCAAATATCTTCTGTTTGGGTTGCGTTAGTTCGCCAACATCCAACAGGAAATCCAAGGAGGTTGTCATGTCCAAAAAGCGTGTTCTGTTTCTCTGCACGGGCAACTCCTGCCGCAGCCAGATGGCTGAAGGCTGGACCAGGCATCTGAAAAACGATTCCATTGAAGTCTATTCCGCGGGCATTGAAAAACACGGCCTCAACCCCCTGGCCGTGAAGGTCATGGCCGAAGCCGGGGTGGACATCAGTTCACAGGCCTCAAAAACCCTAGATGATCTTCCGGACCTGGAATTCGATTACGTGATCACCCTCTGCGGGCACGCCCAGGAGACATGCCCGTTCTTCCCGGCCAAAACCGCGAGGCTCCATGTGGGCTTCGACGATCCGCCCACGCTTGCCAAGACCGCTCGCAATGAAGAAGAGGCTCTGGACCACTACCGCCGGGTGCGCGATGAAATCCGCGACTATGTGCGGACCCTGCCCGAATCCCTCGGCGATATCCCGGAAGGGGCATAACCTGAGGTGGAGAAATCACTTCTCAAAATAATGCTTCTTCCTCAAGGATCTGATCCACGCTTCTGGCGCTTTCTTCGATATCTGGCGATATCCTTGCTCGGCCTCTCTCTGTTGTCCGTCGCGGCCGAAGCGCGATTGGACGTGCCTTTGGAGACAAAAATCGGCCAGATGCTGCTGGTTGGCTTTCGCGGTTTGGAAGTGGACGACGCATCTCCCATTGTCCAGGACATCCAATCAGGACGAATCGGCGGCGTGATCTTGTTTGATCATGACAAGGCCCTGAACAGCCCGGAGCGCAATATTGCTTCGCCCGAGCAGCTAAAAAGGCTGGTGGCCAACCTCCAGGCCATGGACCCGGACATGCCGCTTTTTGTGGTTATCGATCAGGAGGGCGGTCGGGCCAGTCGTCTCCAGGAAGAATTCGGCTTTTCCCCCACGGACTCCCAGCAATGGCTCGGAAACCGGAACGATCCGGCCCTTACGGCCCGGCAGACCGCGCAGACTCTGGCTGAACTGGGAATCAACGTGAATCTGGCGCCAGTAGTGGATGTGAACGTGAATCCGGACAGCCCTGTCATTGGCAGGTTGGAGCGCAGTTTTTCAGCCGATCCGAAGGTCGTTGCCGAACATGCCCTGGAAGTGCTGGTCATGCATCAGCTCGAGGGTGTTTTTTGCGCTCTCAAACATTTTCCCGGCCTTGGCAGCTCCACTGCGGATAAGCACCTTGGCTTCATCGACGTGACCGAAACCTGGTCCAATGTTGAACTCGAACCCTACCGGAAAATTCTTGGCTCATATGGCGCGGACATGGTCATGGCCGCCCATGTCTTTAACGCCGCACTCGACCCGGATTGGCCGGCGACCCTCTCCATCTCCACCATCCAGGGCCTGCTGCGCGACCAGATGGGCTATTCGGGGGTGGTTGTCGCCGACGACATGCAGATGCAGGCCATCACCGATAACTATCCCCTGGAAATAGTTCTGGAACGCACCATCCTGGCCGGGACGGACATTATCATGTTCGGCAACAACCTGACTTATGACGGGCATATCGCGGAACAGGCCTTGGACATCATCGTCAAGCTGGTCCGGGAAGGCCGCGTGCCCGAATCGCGAATCAACGAATCCTACAACAGGATCATGCATCTCAAAAACCGGCTGGTGGACCGGGGTGACCAGGACTGCAGGCTCTGCGACGCATATTGATCTAACGCGTACCAAGCCCGCAACCCAAACAGAAGATATTTGAACCGCCCGCTTCGCTCAAGTCGCAAAGGTCGCCAAGGAAGGAAGTTTTTTCATTTGTCGGGTAGCGGCAAATGAAAAGGGGGCCTGTCCAAAACCGTTACCCGGTTTTGAACAACTTCTGCAACGATCTTAAACTATACGTTCTTGGCGCACCGTGCCCATAGGATTATCCCCATGAAAAATAATTCGCGTAACTATTCACCAGCGGTCCGGCTTGTCTCGTTTTTCGCATCGCAACTCCTTCGTCGGCTTCGTAGCATCGAACCGTTGCGTTAACTGGGACAGCATTTAGGCGCCTCCCTGCTGAAAGCGCCGGCCGGACTCGTACACGACGAGCAGGGACATGGGGCACGAGTACGAGCAGCCAGGGCAGAGCCGGAGTGAGCCATTCATAGTCTCGGCCCGCGAGGAGCATGACCAGAAACGAAACTGCGAGTACGAACATGAAAAGCTATCAGTTAGGCCAGCGTCGATGCTCCTGGTCGATGCGACAAATTATCCATGTTCCTCTGCATCAGCGTGAAGCCTTCACGAATAAGGAAGTTTACGATTTGACCCCTCTGTGACAACGGCTTACTCTTCAACAATGAAACCTATACCACAATGTTGAGCTATTTGACGGCGACATCGGACATGCGATCTTGATCACGATCAACGCTTGCCGCAATCCGGATTTTGAAAAAGGGAGAATTCCATGAAAAAAAAATCCTCGATGATCTCACTCAAAAACCCTTTCCAACACGTATTGCCAAGGCTCGTCATTTTTTTTGTCTTCTTGGTGGGCACGTGGATAATCATGACATCCAGCGATTATATCCATAAATCCGTATCCGCAATGCAAGCCCCCGCCAGGGAAGCCAATGATGCCTTGAATTTCAATCCGCCGATGGCAGGTGACCCCGACTCCGTAATGGCTGCGGGTTTTTCAATTGATGACGATCTTACCGGCAACAGCGGCCAGACTACCGATCTTTTGCCGGGCATCACCGGGGAACACACGGGACGGACGGCAAATCTCGATCAGGCCGATGCCAATTCCAACATGATGATTCCGGCAAGAAGCAATTCGTCTGAATCGCGAAATCAGACTGAAAAAAGGGACAAGGAACAAGATCTTGCGGAAATGAACAGATTCGAGGCAGGAGCGTTTGAGGATCCGGAGAACTGCGAAATGTGTCACCAGGAGATTTTCGATGCCTGGTCACAAAGCAAGCATCGATATGCCTGGGAGAACATATTTTATCAGCCGGACTACATTCAAGCCAGCCGGGAAAGTGAGGGATTCACGGACATCTTCTGCGGTGAATGCCATGCGCCTATCGGTGTCCGAACCGGACAACTCCCGCCGCCGGACGGAAGTCAGATGGACGAGACTTCCAGAAAAGGCGTTTCCTGCGACTACTGCCATACGGTCAAAAAAGTGGTTCGACCGTTCAACGTCCAAACCATCTCTGATCCGGGAGACGTGAAGCGCGGCCCCAAGGGAGACGGCTGGGCGTCGTATCATGAAATAGAATTTTCCAAAATCCACACCGACCCTGCATTCTGCGGGGCCTGTCACAACGTGGTGCACCCGACATCCGGCGCACCTGTGATTGACACATACGACGATTGGAAAGCTGGGCCCTACGCTCAAGAGGGAATACGTTGCCAGGACTGCCATATGACGCCGGGACCGGGCGTGGAGAAAAATCCCGGCAGATCCAGCTTCATGGGCGAAGACCGGGACCATGTGGCTACCCATTTCTTCCAGGGAGGCAGCGTCTTTTTTCATGAAAAAATGGGCAACCAGCAGGAAGCGGCCCTCTCGCGGCAAATGCTCGAGGCGGCGGCTGAGCTGGAAACGGAAGTGTTCCGTACGAATAACGGCGTGGAAATTATCGCCCGGGTGAAAAACGTGGGAGCCGGTCACAAGATTCCCACGGGAGTAACCTACATCCGCAAGATGTGGCTGGAAGTGACCGCAAAGAATGGATCGGGAGAAGAAATTTTTCGATCCGGCCACGTAACCGAAAGCAATCGCATCGATCCTGGCGCCAAGTTTTATCGCAAGATTTTCAAGGACGCCGAGGGCAATCTGACGCCAAAGAGTTGGGTGGCGGAAGAAATCGGCTATGACCATCGTATCCCGGCAAAAGGGCATGACGAACAACTGTTCCGAGTCCCGGCAGTACATGACGACGACGAAATCCATGTACTCATCCGCCTGATGTATCGGTCCATGAGCCAGGAAGTGGCCGAAGGGTTGGGGATTGAGGGGATCGAAGTCCCTGCCCTGGAAATGACCCGCGCCGAATTGACGATCCCTTGACCTCACAGCGTGGTCCGGAGCCGGCGCCCTCTCCGGACCACGCTTGATCAAACGGTTGTCTTGCCGCCAGTCTTCACTCATCCCAGAGCTGATCCTCCGCACCCGGACCCAAATATGCGACCAATCTGACCCTCCAGTTCGGTGATGCGGTTGCCAGTCCGCCTGTCACGGCTTAGATATTTGATTACAGATCAAACCTGGAGGTTGATATGAAAGAGAATGTGGGAAGTTTGGATCAAGCGGTTCGAGGCGTGTTGGGGTCTGTCTTGCTGGCAAAGGGATTTAGCCGTCTGGGGGGAAGCAAAGGTCGTTCACTCGGCCTGCTGTCCATGCTGGCCGGAGTAAGCCTGATTGAAAGCGCGATCACCAGGGTTTGCCCGCTGAGCGGATATCTCGGAATCGACACTCGCTCGACGCAGGAAAAACTTCGGGACAATAGTTGTATCGGCATTCCACGCTGATTGGCGAACGCCTGATCCGGCTACTTGAGATCGGAAGGTGCTGAACAGCTTATATCACTTGCCGATGCACGTCGCCCTGCCTGTCCACGAAAGCAATAGGGATCGCGATATATGTGGGGATCGAGCCCAAGACTGGAGGCCACGGCTTGGCACCCTCCGCAGGAGGGCAGCAGCTCACATCCTCGGCAGCCTGCGCTTCCGGCCCTGTAACGTTGTCCGGCTTGAGAATCGTAGCACCGTGAAAGCCCCTGCTCGAAAACATTTCCCAGAAAAGAAGGAAACTTGCGACAAGCGTGGACCTCCCCGTCGGAGAGCAAAGTGACGAAATTGAAGGCGGCTCCGCACCCGAAGCCCGTACACCCGCCAAATGACTTCAGTCCTTCTTCCTCGCGGATGATGTTGATCAGGTTGTCTTTGAGGCCCAAAACAGCATTGTCTGAGCACTCCTGGAGGAATGTCCGCAAAAAATGTTCATATTCTTCTGGCGTGGGCATGAGCAGTGCAGCTCCCTCTCCCACCGCCGACAATCTGTTGAATGTGAACAAATCCGTCACCCCTGACAACAGTTTGCCCAGTTGCAGCACCTGATCCATGTTGTCCCTGGTCAGAGTGAGCATGACCTGGGAGGGAATGCCCAGGTCCTTGAGCAGGGGCATAAATTTCATCACCCGGTCGAAATACCCTGCTTGACGAATGTGATCGTTATGTTCTCGTAATCCTTCCAGGCTGACCTGATAGTGGGTGGGACGCTGGACAGCCAGGAGATTCTCCAGACGTTGCCTGGTCGTGGGGTTGCCCAAAATGCTGACCGGAAAGCCTCGGTTGGCGGTTTCCAGGTATAATGCATCAAAATCCGGATACATCAACGGATTACCGCCGGTGAAGGTCACCTTGGCCCGGACGTTGCGGTCCCGGCAGAATCCTTCCAGCTCATCCAAGACGAATATGGCCTGGTCCAGAGTCATGACGTCGCGGGCGGAGCGATCGTAGCAGTGGCGACAGTGCAGGTCGCAGGCCTGGGTGATGTGCCATTGCAGGGTAAAGACCCGGGCGGTCATGAAACGCTGAAGATGTTTTTCCTTTGCCTCAAAAATGGCAGGATTCCGGCGCAGGCGGGACTTCGGAGCTAAAACGAGCCCTTTGCTGATGGCCTTGTCCACGGCTTGGTGCAGGCTGGACAGAGGAACTCGGTATTCCAGCGCGGCCTTCCCAACATGCAGACCGTCACTGACGATTTTCAACCCTGTCAGTGTGGCGTCGTCAGCCGACTGAACTCTGGTTTTCCCTCTCTTCGGATCAAACCAGACCAGTATCACGTCGCATCCCGGGACGATTGCGGGGTCCTGACCGTGTTTCGATGCAAGCACGCCCGGCAGGCCGATCCATTGCGACTCGAGAATCCTCAGGGAAGGGTTGAGTTGCCTCTTCTCTACATCAAGCGAAGCCAGATCCCGCATCCGGGCGCACCGGTGCAGGGCAAATTCGAGTTCAGCCAGTGCTCCCAGATAATCCGGAAGGTTCAAAGTCCCTGCCAGGGAGACGACAATCTCAGAAAAGCGATCCCAGGCTGCTTCCCCCTCCAGGTGAGAGTCCACGTTTGATGTCAGGAGGGGCCACGTCGCGGAGTCAACCAGCCGGCGACAGGCGGGAAATATATCTTGCAGGGTTGTTTCTCGGTCAGTCATGGGAATGGGTCCTGCTTTTGTCCGTCCGCGCCGGAGCTTGCAGTTCGGATGTCCGGCGCGAACGAACGGATCAATAATCGGGAACAACCTGTTCCCGGCGCAGCCTTATCAGCTGCCTCTGCCTTCTCAGGCTCCGCTGCCCGCGGGTTCGTCCGCCGGTTCGTCCGCCGGTTCGTCATCCGGCAGTTCATCGTCCGGAAGTTCTCCATTCGGCTCATCTCCCGGAGTATCCCCGCCGCTGCCACTGGTTTCCGCCTTTGTTCCATTGGTGGAACAGCCGGAACCGCTTCCAAATGCCGGTCCGGGAGCGGCCATCGCGCCTCCGGTCAGCAAGGCGGCCAGACACAGTCCGGCCAGGTAGGTTTTCACGTCCTGTTTTTCCACGACAACCTCCTTGGTTTCAAGATGCTTCAGCATTGCCGGTGCAGGCGCAGAGAAACCAAACGGTGCACCAACAACTTAGCCACGTGATCATCTTTGGCGTCCTCCTTTGTTCATGGGACAAATGGGTCGGCAGCGAGCTTCACAGCTTCCACTGGCAAGCAATCCGAAAGTAATCAAATAATGGTTTTTAACTATTCAGCATATTCTTAAAGTACAGAAGATTGGTCCGGCTTGCCTTGATTTTGCGGTCTCGCATGTTTGACTGAGCCAGGATTCGTTCATCAAAACCATTGCCAAGCTCTTGAAGCTCCAAATGCTGTTTCTTCACGCAATGGTTTGATGTTACGAAGCCGGCGAAGGAGTCCGAGAGGCCGCAAAATCAAGGCAAGCCGAACCTCAGCTGAGTAGTTGCCATGGTTTTACAGCTACGCTTCACCGTCCACTGTGCCAGCGGACGGTGCGAGCTTTTTTTGATGAGATGGGACATGCATTTCCCTGGCAGGCAAGAGGGAAGATGATGCTTGCCGCGGATTGGATGGAGGTCCGGCCAGTTCAGTATCTGGCCGATCGCGGACCCGCGAAAAACCAGATGACCAGTCCGAGAAACGGCAGGAGAAGGATCAGCACGACCCAGAAGACCTTTGCTCCGGTGCTCGCTCTGCTTTGGACGGTCTGCACAATGGCCCAAATACCGGCTATCAACAGAATTAATCCAAAAATTCCACCTATCTCGATTCCCATAACATTCCTCCTTGCTATCCATCAGCAGGTTGGCAACACGTTCTTAAATTCCCAATTCGAAAATCTTCCAGCACCCCCGTAACATGCTTCAAGTGCTGGAAACTGCTCAAAGATTGAAGCAATCATGGCCTGGATGCACTCCTTCACGCGCATGACGTTTTTAAAACGTAATCATTGAAGTCATGCCCGGCAAAGCCGGAATCCTGTTGCAAAGCAACTCGCAGGCTGGAGCGGCTTGTATGAGCAGTTACAAGGCCGCCCAATTCGAGGTACTGAAGGACATGCGACCGGGATAGCCGCTTAAACAGCGGGAGACTTGATCAGAAGGCTTTTTTAGATCCTGATTTTCCGGACCCGGGCGACGAAAAACTCATACGCATAAAAGTCCGAATATTGGCGATGCATTTCAGGCTCCTTCGCAAGCTGGTCAAGTACGGTCAGAGGGTGGCCGGATCCGACGTATTTTTTGCGCAGTTCCTCGATGCGTTGCTCCATCGGCGTGTAGAAGCCGGCCCACCAGGCTTCATCCGGCAGATTGAAGCGGCCGAGCAGCTCGTATCCATGCATTTCCAATGCCGTAACGATATCGCCCGCGGCGCCCATTGCCGGATAATCCAGATCAAAGCTGGCCTTGATCTCTGGCGGCGGGTTCTCCTTGCGCCAGACCGCGTCGGTGAAGGCGAGGCGGCCGCCGGGGCGGAGCAGTCCATGGCACACTTTGAGAGCGTTCTCGATTCCGATGTTGTAGAGCGCGCCTTCGGACCAGATCAGGTCGAAGCTTTCCGGCGGAAGGTCCGGCTGGGCCATGTCATTGATCAGGGCACGAATACGTGATCCCAGCCCATGCTCTTCGATCCTCGCCCGCAACCGTTCAATGAACGGCGCATGGTTGTCCAGGGCGACGATATCGCCGGAGGTGAGTTCCGCGAGATGCAGCGTTTGCCCGCCGACACCGCATCCCAGATCCAGGATCACCGGAGATGGAGGAAGATCTCCACAAAGACTGAGCGCTCTTGCGGCGCAAGCGTGGTTGCCCGGTCCCTGCCGGGGCAGGGCTTCATAGACTTCGAAAAAAATCTCCCAGAACCGGGCACTGAACATGTCCATCGTCGTTCCTCGGTTGCTATGTTCTCTCAATGGTTGCTGCGTGCCGCAGGAAGGGTGAAGTGGAACGTCGTGCCCCCATTCTCGGCCTTGCTTTCCACCCATATGTCACAGCCATGTTTTGTTATGAATTCCTTACACAGGATAAGCCCCAGACCGGTGGGTCTTTCTCCCTCGGTACCGAGTCTCATAATATTCTGATTCAGCATAAACAGCTTGGATACCATATTCTCGTCCATGCCCATTCCATCGTCTTTAACCGCGACCTTGACCACGGCTCCCTGCCGTTCGGCTGAGATCCAAACATTCCCCCCCCTACGAGTAAACTTCAAGGCATTCGACAAGAGATTGCGAACGACCGTGCTGATCATCGGCGGATCAACATGCACAAGAATATCATCAGCAATCTCATTATGAAGCATTATTTCCTTTTGATCGGCTATGGAATGGAGAAACCCAACATTTTGTCTGACGATGTCACCTAACCGGCACGGCATGGGCTCATAGGCCACCAGTCCTCGTTGCATCTGTGCCCAATTCAGGAGATTCTCCAGAAGGTCTGCTAAACGCAGAGCGCTCTTATGCAATATGGCCGTCGCGGTCTGAATATCTTCCATCGTCCAGTTGATGCCGTCATCGAGGAGCTGTTTAGTCAACGCTGTAAATGCGGATATGGGAGACTTCAAATCGTGGGCGATGATGGAAAAAAACGTATCTTTTTCCGCAATCGCTCGCTGCAACTGTTCATTGATCTTGGCGAGTTCCTGTTCAGCCAGCTTGCGATCCGAGATGTCGCGCACAGCGGCAACCCTTAGGATTTCTCCCCGGGTTTCGAAATTTCGCGCTTCAAGCTCGGCGTGAAAAAACTCTCCACTCTTTTTAACTGCCCGGATACTGTACGGCTGGGCATACTCCTTGACGATGTTGGAGTGGACAATGTCTTGGTCTTCCTCATGAATGAGAAGCTCCAGGATATTCACCCCCAGAAGTTCTTCTCGATTATAGCCGAACAACTTGGTCATTGCGGGATTCAAGTCTCTCGCGACTCCGTTCTTGTGAATGACGATCCCTTCCAGGGTCACATCGGAGAGGAGTCGATTGCGTTCTTCACTTTCCCGAAGAGCCTCCTCAGCCCGGACCTGCGCACTGATGTCGGTAAGAATGAGAAGCAGGTGCTGGCGAGCATTTTGTTCCGGCTGAACATGGATTTCCTTTTCCATTCTCCCAACGCAGCGCACGGCTGGACTGCCGCCTTTGCCATAGAGCCTGAAATCAAGGTGCTTCCCTTGGGGATTTTTAAAAAAGGCCTTGAACCGACCATAAAAAGCGGATCGATCCGCGGAATCAATAAAATCAACCAAGGCTTTGCCGGACAAGTAAGAGGGCTCACGTCCGACCATCGCAGCAAAAGTCTCATTGGTCTGGGCGATGATCCCGGTCTCATCGATGGTCAGATACCCGACCGGTGCATCATTGAAGAGTCTGGCGTAGCGATCACGAGCCAGCTCAAGCTGCTTCTGGGTTTCGCGTAATTCTTCGTTTTGGATTTCCAATTCGATCTGATGGACCTGGTAATCATGGATCAGGGCCTTGATCTCCGGCAGAGAAAGATTTTCAACCGTCCTGGATGTCTTTTCCAAACGCGCTTCAGCCTGCATGCGCAAACTGCGCGAGCTTTCATCAAAATTATCCAACATGTCCTTCTCCCTCGATGAGTTTCGTTTGTTCCCCCTCGAGTCTTTTTCGCTCCGTAATCTCAAAGGCGCTTTGCAGTCGCACCATTCGACCGTCCACCCATTCAATGGCCCTGTCAAAGCAGCTGTACCACTTGCCCGTTTTCATATTGTGATATTCCCAGACATGAATGCCGGTTGGATGTCCGTCGGCATCAAGGAGCTTTTCGTTGTTGCAAAAATCACATGGGCCCGACTGATCCTCTTGCAGGACGTTCCAGCAATTCATGCCCACGACATCCCCGAAATCTCCGCGCCCGTATTTGTTGATGAACAGAATTTCATGGGTTTGCATATCCGCGACATAAATCAGGGCATTGATGCTGTCCAAAACCGTCATCAACCGTTGATGCGCGGCCTGAGCCCGTTCTTCAGCCAGCTTGCGATCCGTGATGTCCGCAAAGATGCAGGCAAACTGATTTGGAGCAGGTCTGAAGGCCGAGACCAGGAAATGCTTGTCCAATTCCCTGGTGAAATTTTCAAATGTAATCGGCTCCCCCGTGATGGCGACATGTGCATAGGACTCGATCCAATGCTTTTCCGTATCCGGAAGTACATCAAGGACAGACTTGCCGACAATCTGGTCGCTCTTGAATCCGGTCATCTTCTCAAAGGCGGGATTGACCGCAAGAAATCGATAATCAATGGGATTACCAAGTGAATCACAGATGATCTCGTGCACCGCGAAGCCATTGAGCATCTTCTTGAACAACGTTTGATAATCCTGCTCTGCTTTACGCTTCTCCGTGATGTCTTCAAATGTTGCATAGACTTGAAAAGGCGTTGTTTCGCCAGGCTGAAAAAGCGGAATCGCGGTAATGGCCAGCCAGATGTGCGTGTTCTTGCCCGGGTGAAACACGCCGCGGATCACGGGCCCCAGCTTCTGCCCCGTGCGCAGGGCGATCATGGCCGGATGATCCGTCCCTGGGACCTCGGCACCGTCCTCGTGAATCATTTTCCAGCGCGGATCCATGGATGTCTTGCCCAGCATCTGTTCCAGAGACAGGCCCAGAATCTGCTCGGCCGCGGGATTGGTTGAGATAATGGCGCCATCAGCGGAATGATAGACCACTCCCTGGGACATGGTCTCAAAGAGCTGTCGATGCTTTGTTTCGCTGGCCCGCAGCGCGTCTTCCGCCTCCTTGATTTTGGTGATGTCCACAAACGAGACCAGGGTTCCGGAAAAAACCTTCGGCCCCACGGCATAGGGAATGACCCGCATCAGGTGCCACTGGCCATTCCCGGCTCGGACCTCCAGCTCCTCCAGGTTGCCGTGCCGATGCACCTCCTCGATGATCCGGATCGGATCGACATTCTCCAGGTTATGGGAAATGTGTGTTAAAGGACGTCCAACATCCCCATCCAAGAGCTTAAAAATCTCTGTTATTTTCGGAGAAAAGCGCCGAATCTCCATATTCTCGTCCAGCAGAAGCTGTCCGATCTGGCTGGCACTCAACAAATTGTCGACATCGTTATGCAGTTCGCTCAGTTCCATGATCTTGGACTGGTACTCGGAATTCACCGAGTACAGCTCTTCGTTGGTGGACTGCAGCTCTTCATTGGTGGATTGCAATTCCTCATTACTGGCCAGCAGCTCTTCGTTGGTTGCCTGAAGTTCCTCATTGGCCGTCTCCAACTCCTCCACCGTGGCCTGCAGGTTTTCCCGATTGAATTGCAGTTCCTGCTCCAGATCGTTGATGCGCTGCTCGGCCTCGTGAGAAAGATCATAGGTCTGTACGCTCTGCGTCGAATCAGAGGTCGCCGGCTTTCTGACCTCATTCAGAAAAACGGCCACCAGCGGCTCCTGTCCTTTCTTTTGCGGCAACGGCTTGATCCGCAAATCCACCATCTTGAAGCCATCCTGATGGCGCAGCCTGATGTTTGAAAAACGCAGCGACTCCTGTTTGCGAAAAACCTTTTGGATGCCCGTGGACAAGGGAATGGCCAGATCCTTGGCCGCCATCTTGGAAATATCCGTGGAGAGCTTGCCCGAAGGCAGTTTGAAGTAGCCTTCGGTATTGCCGATAATATGCAATACTTCCATCTGCTCATTTACAATCACGGCCAGGTGTATGAAATCTTCGCTCAACGCGTCGATGAAACGTTCCAGAACACGATCCTCGCCGCTCCGCGGATCCCGGCGAGCTCCGGTAAAAGGTCTTCCGGATTCTCGATAATTAAGGTTCGGAACCTGCGGCAGTTCACTGGAATCCTTGCCGTGCTTGATTCGTCCCTTGGTACGATAAACTTTGCATTTGTGGTCCAGATTTTCAAAATAATCGCCCATATCGCCGATCGTCTCGCTGGTGCCCAAAACCAATATCCCACGCAGGTTCAGAGAAAAATTGAAAAACTCAAAAACTTTGCGCTGCAAGACCGGTTGCAGATAAATAAGCAAGTTGCGGCAGGAGATCAGATCTATGTTTGTAAATGGTGGATCCTTGATCAGATTGTGTTGGGCAAAGACGACCATTTCCCGAATGTTCCGTGAAATCTGATAGCTGTCCTTTTTTTTGTAGAAATACTTGGCCATCAGCTCTTCTGGAATATCCGCGGCAATGCTTTCCGGGTAGACGCCGTTTGCCGCGAATTGGACCGCGTTGCGATCTATGTCCGTGGCAAATATCTTCAGATCGCGGTTGATTCCGGATTCCAGCATGTATTCCTTGGCCAGAATGGCCATGGAATACGCCTCCTCTCCCGTGGAACACCCGGCAATCCAGAACCTGCTTTCGCGATTGGCGGCCCTGTCGAGGACGTCAGGCAAACACTCTCGCCGAACATAGTCGAAAACTTCCCGGTCCCGAAAAAAACGGGTCACTCCGATTAAAAATTCCCGAAAAAGCGTGGCGGCCTCAGCAGGATAGTTTTGCATATAAGCCACATATTCCCGGATCTCATCGATCCGGTTGATGGACATGCGCCGTTCAATCCGCCGGGTTACCGTGCTGGGCTTGTAATACGTGAAATCTACCTTGAACTTCTCACGCAAGATGGCAAAGATCCGCGTCAGGGCATCCTCATCGCTGATCACGGTTTCGGAACGTTCCGCTTTGATCACAAATGGATGTTTGGCATAAGACAGTAATCGTTTGGGCATCTCGTCCGGCGGCAAAACAAAGTCCACCAGCCCGGTGGAAACAGCCGCTCTGGGCATGCTGTCAAACTTGGCCGAATCTTCACTTTGCACCATGACCATGCCGCCGAATTCTTTGATCACCCGGACTCCACGCATCCCGTCACTGCCTGATCCGGATAAAATTACGGCAACTGCCTTTTCCCCCTGATCCTCGGCCAGAGAGCGTAGAAAAATGTCGATAGGCAGGTTGATGATTCCTCGAACATGCTCCTGATCATTCAAGAGCAACTTTCCGTGAAAAATGGTCAAATTTTTCTTGGGCGGGATCAAATAAATGTTATTGGGCAGGACCAACATCCCGTCCTCGGCGCGATTCACCTTCATCTCGGTTTTTTTGGAAAGGATTTCCACCATCAGACTCTTATAATCAGGCGAAAGGTGCTGGATGACCACAAAGGCCAGCCCGCTGTCCGAGGCCATGCCTGAAAAAAAAGACTCAATGGCTTCCAATCCGCCGGCAGATGCACCCACGGCAACGTACAGTGATGGCCTGGAGTGAGTTGAAGATGTAGCATCATTGAATGGCACATCTTGTTTAAACATACTGGAGGAGGTTGATTTAGGCATAACGGACCTTTCGCTGGAGGAAATTGATGTGTGACTTTTTAATAGGCAGGAACGTAGCTCTTCAACATTCTGATTCGTAGTATTTGAATTTGCTGATTTTGCGGCTTCGCATACTTGTTGAGCCAGGACACGATGATTCCGCGCCTATATTGTGCTGAGAGGTTCAAGCATGTCGGAGACTGAACTCAGGATGTTGCAAAGCCGGAGAATGATTTGCAATGGACATTATCAATGGCAAACCGGAACAAAACGGGAAAGCAGCGAGGAAAGCAATCCGGATCTAATACGAAGAGATTAAGGATACCTTGAACGATCCGCCGGGCACTGCTATCAATGGTAATGCTCCAAAATTACTTCAAAGGTCAAGTTGTTGGCATATGCAAACCATACCTTTTGTTAGCAGGCTCTGCGAATGGCTTGCTCTTGTCCTGGATTCAACCGGCAAAAAAAACACCTCGGCTTCGATATTCTGAAACCAACTCCATTTATTCCTGCCTTGCCCGGCAACCCTGAGGACTGAGTCTGCGGGGTATGTTCAGTATTTCCTGATTTTGCACTGCGCAGAATGCCTTGAATCCTTGGAATAGTTTTACTCGTGTGAATCAAGTCTGCATATTGAGAGAATCGGTAGTCAATAACATGGCAAATGCGGCATGATTTGGGCAGATCGCAGACCTAGCCATTCCCCTCGTGTGTCCTCATGAGCGCGCCGAAAGCAAAAAATCACAACTAATAAAAACTTCTAAAAATTTTATAAATATTTATAATACTATGAATTTTTAAGAATAGTGAGAGAAGTAGTTGAAGTTCTCCAAAGTTTACTATAATATAATGACATGAATACGAACGATGATTTTGTTCTCGTAAAATCAAATGCTCTTAAAACCAACGCTCTTGTTGACGCCATGTCTGATCTGGGGCTTCAAGAATTGCGTTTTCTGGCTTTCGCGGCGTCACGATTGCCCCACGACCTCAAGGCCGAAAAAGGCAAGCCGTACGACATGGAGATTGATGTCCCGGCTCTTGTCGAAAACTTCGGAATAAACCCTCAAGATGCGTACCGGGAAATCAAGATCCTGGCAGACCGCCTTACTCGCAAAATCATCGAGTTTGATGACGAATCGGGCGCGGAAATCGCTGTCGGCCTGCTTTCAAACCGCAAATATGACCACGGGAAGGGTCGTCTCTGGTTCCGTTTTGATGAGAATCTGCTGCCGCATTTGATGGGCCTTACCGAACGATTCACGAAGCACCGCATCAAGGACGTCTATCAGTTTCAAAAGCCCTCCACTTGGCGCGTCTATGAACTGCTGAGACAATACAAGGAGATCGGGAAGCAGGAATTCGAGATCGAGGAACTGCACTGGAAACTCGGTTTGGCCGACAAATATCCTCGCTTGGTGGATTTGCGAAAATGGATCCTCGATCCCGCGATTTTGGAGATCAACGCCGCTTCGGACATCCTGGTCGACTACTCGCAGAAGAAACGAGGCCGCCGGATCGTTGCTCTGATCTTCCACATCCTGGAGAACAAAGGTTCGGGCGCAACAACGCGAAAATCTCATGGAACATCCCGAAAGCCTTCAGTGTCCGCACAATCACCCCAGGACTCCGCGCTAGTTCGGATGTTACGCGAAGAATACCGAGTATCTCCAAAACAATCGCGACAACTGGCGGAACTCGGATCTCACGACAACGGATTCATTCTCGATCTGCTCCCGAAATTGCGTTTGCGATGGGAGCAGGCAACGGAAAAGAAAACCACTCTCGGCACGTATATTTCGAAAGCACTACGCGAGGAGTTATTGCACAAGAATTCATTGATTGGGAATTGATGCCTCAGCATTCGGCAAATCTTGGGAACATTCAGATGCGTTCCCGCTGGCTAATAAAATTGCTGAAGATTGAAAGCGACACAGCTGGATATTTCGCTGTTATTATGAGGCGTGAACGCATCTAACTGAACGTACAACAACGTGATTTTTCGGGTAACAATCAGGTGATCATCTCCACGGTTGAAAGGTAAAAGACTTTTACAAAAGGGAGAGAGCAATGACGGATCAGGAATACGTCCGGGCCGCAAAGACGAAAATGGAGCACAACCATTTTTGGAATGAAGATCTGGGAGATTCCGAGCAACAACCGGAATCGCAAGCCATCGAGGCAATTCGAGAGCATGCCCGGTCATTTGAAAAAATCAGAAAAAAATTTATTAAAGAATTAGCAAATAAAGATAAAATACGAAATCAATATCTGCGGTACCTGTTACATTCCGCAAAAGAAACCGAGAAGTCATACCCGTCGCAAATGACCCGGTAACCGATTACCCACCTTATTTCGAACTCAATTCAAGGGCATGTTGTTATGACAAAATAAATGCCAACGCAGCATCATCAGCGATCGTATCATCTATTTCCTATTAACCACAGCGAATTATGTGCCGGGGCAACTTGTGCTTTTTTTCGCAAGAGACCGCGTCAACCTGCATGATCCGGGAAGGTATCGACAGTCCATCTTTGCGCTACAGCAGTTCCCGATTGCTTCCCTCATTCTGCAGACGCCTCTTCGAAGCGTCCGCCATCGTTCCCATGCAACGCCCACATCCTGGCTGCTCAAGTTTAACATCAACGTAACTATTCAGCATAAAGTACCCAGGATTGGTCCGGCTTGCCTTGATTTGCGGTCTCGCATGTTTGACTGAGCCAGGATTCGTTCATCAAACATTGCCAAGCACTTGAAGCTCCAAATGCTGTTTATTCACGCAATGGTTTGATGCTACGAAACCGGCGAAGGAGTCTGCGAGGCCGCTAAATCAAGGAAAGCCGGACCTCAGCTGAGTAGTTGCACATCAACCGGCTTTTTCCGCTCCAAACACTCCCGGACTCCTGGCATGGATTTGGGCCAGGATACGAAAAGTCCCCGCTCCGTCAGCATACCAGGACGCTGCCGGCAATCCTCCCACCACTCCCGATCCTTGTGCATTTTCAAGAGTTTCGCGGCCTGGTGAGCTCCCCAATGGTTTTTGTTCGTAATCGTGACATGGGTTTGGCTGTCGTGCATCACGATAATCCCTGATCCGAGACAAAGCGCCGCCAGGGCATCAATCAACGCGGGGGCGCCATGATCCCCATCGATCAGAATCAGGTCAGGCGTCGGCAGATCCAGGTGCTGAATCGGCTCGGTATAGAGGCTCCAGCGCGTTTTCGGCATCTCGTTCAATATAGCGATCAACTGCCAACGCGGCTTGATTTCCACGACATGCAGATGAAAGCCGGCTCCATCCTTCTGGGACTGGATAAACGCCGCGGTGCTGGCGCCCCGGAAGCTGCCGATCTCCACAACGTTGAGCAACCCCGGCATCATAGCCAGACCATAGAGAATCTGGATATGCGGAAAATCCATGTTCCAATGGATCTTTTCATCCGGTTCCATTACGAATTGATACGGGCCGAAATCAAAACCCATGAACAATACAACTCCTCTCAACCGAACAACGGCATCAGTTTTCTACACCCTCTTCCGCTCGCAAACGGATGTCCTCCCGAATTTGACAAAACGGGCGGTTCAATATGGATGCCATGCAGGCAGCATCCGCAACGCGATAATTGAATGGAATCACGAAGAAACACGGGCAGATTTCTCCACAACAAGAATCATTTCTTAATAATTAAGAATTCTGGTCCAAGCCTGAACGGTTTTCGCAGGTTGTCGCCATGGCTTACAGTCGTTTCAATTACGGCATTCCAAGGCTTTCAGGCCTATCAACACCTTCTCAAAGGAAGATGAACAACCGCTTCCGAACAATGGGGCCATTAAGATTTCCGGCATTACTTTTGGCACAAGACCGGCATGAACAAATTCTGGAACATTTTTTGATATTCGGACCCATCTCGTTCCTGGAGGGAAGCCATGAAAATTTTTGTTTGGACATTCCTGTTGTTCTTTCTTGCACTGCCCGCACACGCCGAAGTGGTGGCAAAGACCGTGGAATATACCATCGACGGCGAACAATTCGAGGGCGTGATCATCTACACTGAAGCCGCGGATGCTCTCAAACCGGGCATCCTCATGGTTCCGAACTGGATGGGGCCCACGGAGCAGTCGCGGGAAAAAGCCGCGCGGGTGGCCGGGGATTCGTATGTCGTGTTCATGATCGACATGTACGGTACAGACATCCGACCACAGGACACCGGCCAGGCCAGAACCGCCGCCGCACGGATACGGGAGGACAGATCCCTCATGCGCCTGCGGGTCAATGCCGCTCTTGAGGTGTTCAAGGAGCAGGGCGACGTCGTACCTCTGGACACCTCCCGCATTGCCGCCATCGGGTTCTGCTTCGGAGGCGAGGTCGCTCTGGAGCTGGCGCGTAGCGGCACGGAGCTGAGCGGAGTGGTTTCCTTTCACGGCACTCTGGGCACAGCCGATCCGGCTGATGCCCAAAATATCAGGACAAAAATCCTGGCGCTGCACGGCGCGGACGATCCGCTGGTGCCCGACGACCAGGTTCAAGAATTCATCAATGAAATGCGTGAAGCCGATGTGGACTGGCAGATGATCCACTACGGCGGAGCCGTGCATTCCTTCACCGATCCGTATGCTCAAATGCCCGGCACGGCCGAGTACCATCCGGTGGTGGCTCGGCGGGCATTTGCTGCCATGGAAACATTTTTCAAGGAAATATTTCAATGATGCTGCTCGATTCAAATCAATCCATACAACGCGACTTCCCGGAGAAAACACGGCAAACAGCAGCCCAGTGTCGGCATTACGCCATGTGCAAGATCGATTTTCTGGGCACGGGGATCTGCGCGTCAGGGATGGAGAAACATTTTGTCAGCTATTTTCCCCAGGGCCGGATGGACATCTATGACGCTCTTGCCAGAGACCTCGTACCCATCACGCAAGGTCTGGTGGACATTGCCGATTCCTGCGACTTGTGCGGTATTTGCGACCGACAATGCCATTTCGTGACCGGAATGCGGCCGGTTCAGGTGATGAAGGCTTTGAAAAAACATGTCCGGGACTGGCTGGCTCTAGGCAACAGCCCTGTGCCTGCCCAGTCCGATCCGGACCTGGACGCACTGCGAACCATCGTCGGCCAAGAGTGGGTCTCCAATGATCCGGCCATCCTGGTGACCTACGCCAATGATCCCTTCCCCTTGGCCGGAATGCGCATGCCACGCTTTGTAGCCCTGCCGAGAAACCAGAGCGAGGTCACAGCCCTGGTCCGCTTCGCCAATGAACGGGAGATACCCTATGTTGTCCGGGGCAACGGCGGCAGCGTCTTCGGATTCGTGTTCAGCGACGGGCTGGTGATGGACATGCACCGCATGAAGGGCATCGAGATCGATGCCGAAAACTGGACCGCCCTGGTGGAGCCCGGCGTGACCTCCTTCGAACTGCAGCAGGAAGCGGTGAAACACGGTTTTCGCGTCAACACGGCGGAGCCGGCGGCCACTGTCTGCGGCAATATCGTCTGCACCGGCCTCTTCTCGACCTGGGCCAACGCCTACGGTGTGAATGCGGACACCTTCGTGGACATGGAATTCGTGGACAACAACGGTAAGCTTTTTCGACTCAACGATCCGGCCTCCCCAAATGCCTTCTGCTACGAGCACAGGCTGACGCCTTCGCCCGGCATCTGCACCCGCGCCCATGTTCGCCTGCATCCGGTGACCGACGACGAGGAAGGACTGCTCGTGCCTTTCGCGGACTTCAAGGAGGCCGTGGATTTTGCCCGGGACCTGAGCCGACGCCGGATCGGACTGGCTATCGGCGTGCTGGGCGGCCATTACCTGTCCACCTTCATGTCTCCTTCGGCTGAACTCGCGGACCGGGTCCGGCACAGCCTGACCGAGGCCATCGGCCTTAAGTACGCCGTATTCGTCATCGGCGACGGCTTTGCCTGCCGGACTGTACGCGAAATGCGAGATTCAGTGATCGACGCCGAACTGTTCCGCATGTTCATGCTCGGACTGCCCAACATGGCTGATGATGAATGGGTAGAACTGATTGCCGGGATGGACGGCGACCACGCACCCTACGAGATCCTGTTGCGCTCGGAAATGCGCCCAGTTCTGGACGCAGTGCTTCGGCCAGCACCGGAAACCGCGGCCAGGGCCGTGGACGAGGATCTCCAATCATTCTACGCCAAGCTCTATACCCGCCCCGAAATGACGGACATGGTCTGGCTGAACATGTTCCGGATTCTCAGTTCCCGCATGTCCCGGCACAAGCACATGTTCGCCTTCCTGGTCTACGTGCCCATGGACCGGGCCGACGTGATTGAAGAAATCTGCGCGGAACTGAAGCGCATCGCCGACAGCCACGGCATCGACAACGACTACGGATTCCTGACGCCTCTGGATCTGGGCAAGCGCGGCATTCTTGAATACGACTACTACATCGATCACCAGGACCCGGAAGAGGCGGAAAAGATCCGCGCGGCCATGGTCGAATTCGAACCCTATCTGGACAATCTGAGCGTCGGGACCAAGGGAGTGAAGTGGTTGAAGTACATTTTCTCCCAGGGCTGCGCGCGCAAGGACGCCTTTCTCTACACATGACCCGGACCGGGAACTCATGACCACTGAGCCACGCACCATCCTGGTCACCGGGGGGACCGGCCTTCTGGGCAGTCACATTGCCGTCCGACTGCTGGCCGACGGGCACCGCATCCTGTTGCTGGCCCGCGGCCGCCCCCGCCAAAGCGCACGGGTCCGCGTGGATAATCTGCTGGATTGGTTCGGCGTTCCTCAAAGCCTGCGCTCCAAACTGAAGGTTCTGGATGGAAATCTGGACCATCCGGGGCTGGATTTGCATGGCCGGGACCGTCAGATGGTGACTGAGGAAGCGGAGGAAACCATACACTGCGCCTCGGATACCTCCTTTTCAACACGCAAGCGGCAACATGTGGAACGAACCAACATCCGTGGCCTGGAACACCTTCTGGACGTGCTACAAGGTGGCGCATGCCGCGGATTTCATCTGATCAGCACCGCATATACGGCCGGCAAGCGCAGCGGCTCCTGCCCGGAGGACTTCGCGCCGGCCGTGGCTTTTCATAATGTCTACGAAGAGACGAAACACCGTGCGGAACATCTGGCCAAGTTGCGTTGCGCCCAAAACCGGATCGTACTGACGGTGCATCGTCCGTCCATTGTCTACGGCGACTCCGTCACCGGCCGGACGTTTCTGTTCAATGCCCTGTACTATCCGGTGCGAACCCTGCACTTTTTCAGCAAGCTGTACGGCCGGGATATCCGCGAACAGGACGGCGCCAAGGCTCGGGCCATGGGCGTTACGATGGACCCGGATGAAACCCTGCATCTGCCCCTGCGGATAGCCGGGTCCGAGAGTCACGGCATCAACCTGATCCCCGTGGATCATTTCATCCGGGCGTTCATGGCCATTCGCGCGGATGCACCCCAGGGCGGGGTCTTTCATATCGTTAATCCGGACAACATCACGATCGGCCGGCTTGTGGATTACACCCGCCGGTTTTTCAGACTCAAAGGGTTACGTACGGCTGTTCCGGATGATTTTATCGACAGCCCCAGGAACGGCCTGGAACTGCTCTTTGAAAACCATATCCAGGCCTACGGCTCATACATGCAGGACAACCGGATTTTTGAAAATGCCAAGTCAGAGGCCATCTTGCACAGACACGGCATCACCTGCCCGGCATTCACCTACGACGTCTTCGCAACGTGTATGCGTTACGCAGTCGATGTGGATTGGGGGCGGAGTCCTGAGCCCCATGCCGCAATCCGGACTGATGGAAAACGCCAACCATTCTCCCCCGAGACTCAGCCCGATGAAGCACGAAATGAAGTCGCCGCGGGATATCGGAATGCATGAAAAGGTCTCCTACGGCTACGAAAGGATTCCGGCCTCGGAAAAACGTCGCCGCGTGCTCGGCCATTTCGAGACAATAGCCCATCGCTATGATCTTGCGGACGCCTTGCTCAGCTTCGGGCTGCATTTTTTCTGGAGACGCAGGGCACTACGCAGGCTGAACCTTCGGCCGGGCGAACGCGTGATGGACCTGTGCGGCGGCACCGGCGACTTCGCTGTCATGGCATCGAAGGCCGTGGGGCCATCCGGGCGGGTGACCGTCTGCGACTTCAGCCGGACCATGATGGACAAGGGCCGCTGCAAAGCCGCACAGGCCGGACAGGACGCCGCCATCCAGTGGGTGCAGGGGGACGCCGAGAACATGGCGTTTGCCGAGGACAGCTTTGACGCAGTCATCGTGGGTTATGGCATCCGTAATTTCGTCTTTCTGGAGCGAGGACTGGGCGAGATCCGGCGGGTGCTGAAGCCGGGGGGCAGGTTTTTGGCAATGGAGTTTTCCATCCCGCAATCTTTTTGGCTGCGAACCCTGTACCACTACTACTCCTTCCGGATCATGCCCCGGGCAGGCAGGCTGATCACCGGAACAGCCGAGCCCTTCCACTATCTGGCCGAATCCATCCGCGTCTTTCCGTCACCGGCGCGGGTTCAAGACCTCCTGACCGAGAACCACTTCGTCCATGCAACCCATGAGTTGATGAGCAATGGCTTGGCCGTGC
The DNA here is from genome assembly GCF_900104215.1 of Desulfonatronum thiosulfatophilum. NCBI lineage: Bacteria > Pseudomonadati > Thermodesulfobacteriota > Desulfovibrionia > Desulfovibrionales > Desulfonatronaceae > Desulfonatronum > Desulfonatronum thiosulfatophilum. The sequence continues at coordinate 55,712 of NZ_FMXO01000016.1, forward strand.
TGTATTCCGGGCAAAAAGAGATCATCCGGCTGGAGGGTACTTTTGAAAAATGAACCGCCGCTTGACCTCAAGACGCGGAGGACGCCAAGTAAAGTTTTCGGGTTGATTTGAACATCTGTACATAACCCTTGATTACATTCTTGACGCAAACCTCTCCAATCCGCTATCGGTCTTAAATCATTCCCTATGTTTCAACCAGAAGGAGGTCGCCATGCGGTTAAAGATGATTGGATGTGCCTGTCTCGTGTTGGTTGCGTGTTTGATGTCCGGAATTGCGATGGCAGAGACGCAGTTCGGCGTTGCTGTTTACCCCGAAGCAACACAGCATGCCGGAACAACGAAATTCCTCAAGGAAGGACTCGGTGTGGACGGCGTCGCTTACCAAACCAAGGATCCGGCGTCCGCGGTGATTGAGTTCTACAAGTCCCAGGATGGAATTCGTGAAATCTTCGTCAGCGACGAATCCGCCATGTTCAGAAAAGGAGACGAAGTCGACGTGACCGTTCAAAGCCCGTGGATGGACATGGATACCGGAAAGCTGATGCAGGATTGTCTGATTTCCATCGTCAAGAGATAACTCACGCTGAACAAACTCGCCCACCGCCCGATCACACTTAAGCTGAATGCCGTTTTTCGCCGCGGGGAAGGTTCCCTTTTCCGCGGCGGTCCATCCAGGCCAGCATTGCCGGGGTGAACAGCAGCGTGAGCGGGGTGGCGATGATCAGGCCGCCGACGATGGCGGTGGACAAAGCGATCCAGTATTGGGTGGCCGGAGCTCCGAAGTAGATGTCCCGCTCCAGGAAGTCGATAGTCAGGCCGAGAACCATTGGCAAAAGTCCAAGAATCGTCGTCACCGCGGTCAACACCACCGGTCGCATCCGCTGCGCGCCCGTGCGCAGAGCCGCCTCCAGCCCCTCCAGGCCGCGACGGCGCTCCCTGTTGTAATGGTCGATCAGAACGATGTTGTTGTTAACCACGATCCCGGCCAAAGCCAGGATGCCGATCCCGCTCATCACGATGTTGAAGGGCTCGCCCCGGACCAGCAGGCCAAGCAAAACTCCCGCAGTGGAGAAGACAATGGCGGACATGACCAGCGCCGCCTGCAACAGGCTGTTGAACTGCGTCACCAGAATCAGAAACATCAAGAAAATGGAAACCAAAAAGGCCGCCCGAAGAAAATTGGCCGACTCAGCCTGATCCTCGGCCTGGCCCCGCAAGATGAAATCCACGCCTTCGGGGAGTTCCGCTCCCTGCAGAGCCTGGTCGAGACGGCGGATCTGCTCGTTGACCTGATATCCCGAGGCCGCGTCCGCTTCGATCCGGTATGCGGGACGACCGTTGATCCGGTTGATAACTCCCGTGGCCGGCGCCGGTTCCATGCGCACAAAGTTGGTAATCGGAACCATCCCGCTGACCGTCGGTACCCTCAGCCTGGCCAACTCTTCCATATTCCGGCGTTCAAGAGGAAAGCGCATCCGAATATCCACCTCCTCATCGCTGTGCGCCGGCCGGTACACGCCCAGCACGACTCCGGCGGTGAGCATCTGCACCGATTGCCCCAGCAGAAGAACATTTGCCCCGTAACGCGCGGCTTCCTCACGATCCACAATCAATCGCAGTTCCACGCCCGGCACGGGTAGATCGTCCTGTATTTCGGCAAATCCCCCCAGTTCCTCCATAAGCGTTCGGGCTTGGCTCACAGCTTGAAACAACAAGGGACGCTGCTCCCCGCTGAGTTCAACCACTATGGGCAAGCCTCTGGCAGGCCCCTGCCCCTCGTCACGCACCAGGACACGCAAGCCGGGCAGGTCGCGCGTGCGCTGCCGGACCGCGGCGGAAATCTCAGCGGCTTTTGGCCGCTGACGCCAGTCCAACAGCTCGAGTCGAATCACGCCGATGGTATCCGCCGGAAGATTCTGCTGCAGGCGCAACTGCTGGTCCGCGATGGCCTGGGTGTTCACCGCCTCAACGCCGTTCAGCCCCGCCAAGCGCTGTTCGACCTGGCGCACCAGGTCATCGGCCTCCCAAACCGACAGATCGCCCCGGGCATGCACCCTGACCTGCAAGGTTTCCGGTTCGATGTCCGGAAAGAACTCCACGCCGCGCCCAAAAACGCCGTAGAGCAGATACAGGCACAGGACGAGGCCCACTCCGCCGGCCAGCGTGAGCACGGGGCGTCGGCAGCAGTGACCGAGCACCTCGACATACCGTGCCGTTATCTTTCCCGTATGTTGATAATCTCCGGTTTCCGCGGCTTTTATGCGCCGCGACTTCTCATCATCCCCTTGAGATCTTGGCCCGAGCACCTGTCCCAGCGCGGGTACGAACACCAGGGCCATGAGCAGCGACGCGAGCAAGGTTATAATGACCGTCGCCGGCAGATAGATGATGAATTCCCCGATCATTCCGGGCCAGAACAGCATGGGGACGAAAACGGCGATGCTGGTTGCGGCGGCGCTGATGATCGGCCAGGCCATGCGTTGCGATGCGAGCAGAAACGCTTCTCGGCGATGGCGTCCCTCCTTGATGTATCTGTCGGCCAACTCAACCACGACGATAGCCCCGTCCACCAACATGCCGACAACGAGGATCAGCGCGAACAAAACGACAATATTGAGGGTGAAGCCCATGGCGTAGATCACCAGGATGCCGGTCAGGAAAGCTCCCGGCACGGCTACCGCCACCAGCAAAGCGGCACGCAGACCCATTACGGCAATGATCGTCAGGGAGACCAGCAGCACCGCGATGATCACCGTGTTCTCCAGATCGCCAAGAAGATTTTCGATCTGCTCGGCCTGGTTCTGGAGCAGGGTCACCCGCAGTGCCTCGGGCCAGGCCTGTTGCGCCTGCTCCAGTTCCCGTAACACGGCGTCCACGGTGATCAGCACGTTGGCGCCCGTCCGCGGGCGCACATCCAGGGTCAGTGCGGGTTCACCGTCAATACGGGCGAAACGTTCCGGATCAACAAAGCCTTCCCGAACCTCGGCCACGTCATCGACCGTGATCACGATCCCCTCTTCCACCCGCACGGCGATATTGCGTACGTCCTCCATGTTCTCGATGGTCCCGGGAACAATAATCCCGATCCGTCCCGCACCGGCATGGACGGAACCGGCGGGCACAAGCTGGTTGTTCCGTTCAACGGCGCCGGCCAGTTCCTGAAACGAGATCTGATAGGTTTCCATCATGGTCGGGTCGACCAGGATCTCCATGACCTCGTCCCGCTCACCGATGATGTCCACCTGCAGCACGCCATCGATGCCTTCCAGGCGATCGCGCAGATTCCGCGCCACCTGAAGCAGCGAACGCTCCTCCATCGGCCCGGAAAGGACGATGCTCAGAATCGGGAAAAGATCCAGATTGACTTCATTGACCACCGGTTGTTCGGCGCCCGCGGGCAGTTCCGGAGCGGCCACGTCCACGGCCTGCTGGACGTCGAGCATGGCGGTGCGGCTTTCAAAGCCGGGCAGAAATTCAAGCCGGATGATCCCGAACCCCTCTCCGGCATTGGAAACCAACTCGTCGAGTCCCGCCAATTGCTGGAGTTCACGCTCCAAGGGCTGCAGCAAGAGGCGTTCGGAATCTTCGGCTGAAACGCCGGGATAGACGACGGTGACGAAAAAAATCGGAATGTCGATATCCGGCGCGGCCTCTTTCGGAGCGATGACGTATGCCGCTCCACCGGCGGTCAGCAGCAAAAGAAGCAACAGCAGAAGCGTTCGGCCACGGCCGAGGAGCCCGGCAAGAATCGCATTCATTGCGCCACACTCTCCACAGGAGCGTCCTCGTGCATCAAGTGTGCTTCCTCGGAACGGGCAATCACCTCCTCCCCGGCTCGAACAAAGCCCTGGCCGACGGTGATGATGCGTGCCCGATCCGGCAATCCCGTGACCCAGACTCCCTCCCGGCCGGCACGTACGACTTCGATGACATGAAACTGCACCCTGTCTTCCGCGTCCACGGTCATCACGCCGATCCGGCCGTCATCATCCAGCCCGATGACGGCCGGCGAAACCTGATGTGCAAGCACCTCCTCGGTGGGTATCTCGACCTCGGCGCTGGTCCCGGCAGGCAGATCCCGGCCTGGATTCGGCACCTCGACTTCAATGCGGAAGGTGCGGGTGGCCGGATCCGCAAGCGTACTGACGAAGGTCACCTCGCCCTCCACCATGCCGTGACGCAACACGTTCACTCGTGCCGGCAAGCCCACTCTGACCCGCCCGATGCTGTGCTGCGGCACCTGAACCATGGCCCGCAACGGATGATTGTTGACGATCCTGGCCACCTCGTCTCCGGTGGAGACGAAATCTCCACGCTCGGCAATGCGCTGGTCCACGCTCCCGGCGATGGGCGCCTCAATCCTGGTCCGGCTGATTTCCTCTTCAATCGCCGTCAAATCCGCCTGGGCGGCTTCCATTTCCGCCATTGCCGTTTCGAGCTGGATTTCAGCCTCAAAGCCGTCCTCAACGAGTTGACGCGTAGCCTGCAGTTGCCTTTCAGTGACATTCAACCTCGCCTGGGCCTGCCGCAACTGCGCACGGCGCTCGCTGAGCTCAAGCTGGGCCAACAAGTCGCCCGCTTCCACGGCCGCACCAAGCTGCACATGCCAGTTCTCGATACGCCCGCCCGTCTCCGCTCGCACCATCACGACCTGTTCCGGTTGCAGATCCCCGTGCAGCACGAGAAGGCGCTCCACCGGCTGCGCCTGCATTTGCCGAACAGCTACGATGGTCCTGCGCTCGGCAGGCCTGACCTCTTCCTTCGTTTCGTCGTCACGCAACAGCACGCCGCTTGCGATCCAGATGATCACCAGGGCAAGAATGCCGATGATCACCCACGTCTTGGGCCCTCCCAAAACCTTGCTCATCATGTTGGCATTTCTCCTCCGCCTTCGAATCCGTCTTCTGCCAGCCAGGTCTGCTTCCAAGGGCAATAACGGTTTCATGACTCAGGCATGAACAGATCCAGCTGAATTTTCATCAAAAAATTCACCCATTAATCGTCATCATCTCCCTGGGGTTGTCAAGAAGAACAGTCTTCATTCACTGCTGATGAGCGGTATTTGATGGACGCAATTACAACGCCCGGTGAAGGCTTGCTGCACCGGGCGTTGTTGGATGACCATGATTGCTTCGTGATCTTGCTGGAGAGATGGAGATCATTTTTTGGAGTGTCTGCTTGGAGGAGCTAAACGTACGTGGGGTCTCCCGTACATGGGATCCCCAGTCGGCCATTTCCGCATCGGAATGAGCAGGCCGAGAGGGCTTCTTTCATGGCGAAATCAGACGAACGCAGGACAGAGGACGAGCGTGCGTCCGAATCACCTGACGCGTGAGGTCAAATCAAAGATCGGCCCCATGACCGCCAGAACGAGAAAACCCACCAGAAGCCCTAACGCCAGAATCAAAGCCGGTTCCACCAGTGCTGCAAAGCGTTTCAATGTGGCGTCGGTTTCACGTTCAAGCAGTTTGCCCAGACGCTCCAGAAACGAACCAAGCCCTCCGGCGGCCCGCCCGGCACTGATAGAGGTCAAAAAAACATCTGGATAGATGCCCTGTCTGGACAGCACTTCATCCAAAGGCTGGCCCGTGGAAACTTCCCGGGCGGCCTGGGACATTTTTTCTCGAAAAAAAAGCGACCCCACCCCCTGAGCCGAACTTTCCAGGGCCTGAACCATGGGAATGCCGGCTTGCAGTTGAAAGGCTACAAGACCGGAAAAACGAGCCAGCACGCCTTTTTGAACCACGGGTAGCCGCCAGAAAAGCCTGTCCAGACGCATTCGCCAACCCGGCCTGCGTTTGTAGGCCATGACTGACATCCATGCCGCGCCTCCCAAACCCAACAAAAGCATCATCCCCCAGGATTCCATCCACGCCCCCACGCTGAGAAGGATCCGCGTATCCCAGGACAATTCTCCGGCGGAAGAGGTCACGATGTCGGCGATCCGCGGAAGAACCCGGGATAGCAGGAAAAAGACCGCGCCAAGGCCGATCACCAGAATGGTCAGAGGATATCCGAGAGAGGTGAGCAATCGTTCCCGAAATTCCCGTCTCCCCTCCTCGTATCGGGCGATTCGCTCCAGCACCTCACCCAGCCGCCCAACCTGTTCCGCCACATGGACCATGGCCGTATATACCGGAGGAATGACCGCGGGATGATCCTGCAAGGCCTGGGAAAAAGCCTGCCCACCCTCCACCGCGTCACGAATCTGCAGCCAGAATCCCGAAGCATGCCCGTTGGATGTTCGCGCCAGAAGATCCAGACTCTGCGCCAGCGACCCGCCTCCCTGAAGCATCATTCCCAGGGAGTAGAAGGCTTCATCCAGACGGATGCGATGCAGCCAAACCCCTGGAGTGAGCCAGGAGCGCAATGAGCGGATGTGGACGCCTCCGGCAAGGCCGAGCTGAAGGGGCAACAGGCCTTGCTCCTGAAGTTTTCCATAGGCCACCGCGCGGCTCTCAGCTTCACAAAGCCCCTTGCGCTGAATTCCTTGGCGGTCCAGGGCAAGATATTGAAATGTCGGCAATGGTTATCCTTCTTTTAGATTTCGATTTCGATTGCGATTGCGATTGCGATTGTTATGTTATGCGATCATTCACGAAACAACCGAAACCCACTGACTTAAATAAAAATCGGCAATTTTTCTACCGTTGTCGAAATCGCAATCGCAATCGCAATCGAAATCGACACGCAATCCATCATGTTCCCGCCAATCACCTCAATTCATGAGCCACGCCATCGTTAACCTTGCTGTATCGGCGAAGCCGATTTTGCCCACGCAAAGACCGGATGTCCAACATCTCCAAGCATACATTAATGCATTCATGCTTGTGCCCCTGCGAATGCCCCCATTCAGTTCAACCGAGAAACAGCTCAGATGTCGGCACTTGCCGTGCCGCATGTTGTGCAGTAAAAGCCCATAAGCCGGAAGTGTCCTTTCAACGAAAGAAATGGCGCAATTCACTCGTGTTTGTCCCTTGAGGCAGATCCAACTTTTAACAAAAAAGAATATGCCAAACAAAGAAACCAATCAATCAATTCGGAATATCGCCATCATTGCCCACGTCGATCACGGCAAAACAACACTGGTGGATGCCTTGTTCAGACAAAGCGGACTGTTTCGGGAAGGCCAGGAAGTGGCCGAGCGGATCATGGATTCCATGGACCTGGAACGGGAGAGGGGCATCACCATCGCAGCCAAGAATTGCGCCGTGCTTTGGAAAAACGTTAAAATCAACATCATCGACACCCCAGGGCACGCCGATTTCGGCGGTGAAGTCGAACGCTCCCTGTCCATGGCCGACGGCGCGGTACTCCTGGTGGATTCCTCTGAAGGGCCCTTGCCCCAGACGCGCTTCGTGCTCAAAAAGACTCTTGAATCAAAGTTAAAAGTTATCGTGGTGATCAACAAGATCGACCGTCAGGATGCCCGCGTCGAGGAAGTGCTGAATGAAATTTATGATCTGTTCATAGACCTCGACGCCACGGAAGAACAGTTGGATTTTCCGGTGCTTTACGCGATTGCCAGGGACGGCATTGCCAAGCATGCCCTGGAAGATCCGGATGAGAACCTGCATCCCCTCTTTGATACAATCCTGGAAACAATCCCCGGACCGGCGTATGATCCCAGCATGCCTTTTCAAATGCTGGTTTCGGATCTGGGGTACTCCGACTATCTGGGGAGATTGGCCATCGGCCGGGTGGTAAATGGAAGTGCGAAACAGAATGAACAACTGATCTGCATTGACGCGGCTGAGGAACAACTTCCATTGCGGGTGACCAAACTGCAGACCTATTCCGGCCTTTCACTGCAGGACGTCAAGGAAGTGGGGCCTGGCGACATCGCTGTCCTGGCTGGGATTGAAAACGTGGCGATCGGCGACACCATCTGCACCAAGGCCGAGCCTTCGGCGCTCAAACGGATCAAAGTGGACGAACCCACCGTGGCCATGAAATTTTCCATCAACACGTCTCCTTTAGCCGGGCGGGAAGGGAAATTCGTCCAGTCCCGCAAGATATGGGAGAGGCTGGTCAAGGAATCCCTCAGTAATGTCGCGATCCGGATTGAAGAGACCGAGGACAGAGACAGCTTCGTGATCAAGGGCCGAGGTGAATTTCAAATGGCTATTCTCGTGGAAACCATGCGTCGAGAGGGTTATGAGCTCAGCGTGGGTCGCCCGGAAGTCATCTACAAATATGTGGACGGGAAACGCCTGGAACCCATGGAGCACCTTTTTATCGATTGCGAAGAGGTTTTTCTTGGCGTGGTTACAGAAAAGCTCTCCATCCGGAAAGGGCGCATGTCCAACCTCGTGAACCGGGGAACCGGTCGCGTCCGGGTGGAATTCTCGATTCCTTCCAGGGGGTTGATCGGATATCGTGACGAATTCTTGACCGACACGAAGGGAACCGGGGTCATGAACTCTTACTTTTCGGGTTATGAGGAGTATCGGGGAGACTTTCCGACGCGATTCATGGGATCCATCGTCGCGGACAGGGCTGGAACCGCCGTGCCCTATGCGTTATTCAATCTGGAGCCCAGGGGAAGACTCTTCATCTCGCCCGGAGAACCAGTCTACGAAGGGATGATCGTCGGGGAACACAATCGGGAGAGCGACTTGAACGTCAACCCCTGCAAGGAAAAAAAGCTCACGAATATGCGGGCTTCGGGAAAGGATGAAGCGGTGATCCTGACCCCTGTACTGCCGTTGACTCTGGAGTGGGCGTTGCACTTCATTCGCGAGGACGAACTGGTGGAAGTGACCCCGCATTCCATTCGATTGCGCAAGACGGTTTTGTCCGCATCCAAACGTCATGTCATGGGCGGAGCAAAATAATGCAAATGAGTGGACGTTGCTGCGCAGATTGCTCTTAAGCGGAGGATAAGGGGGGACGGGCCGAGGCGGAACACTGCAACCGCCCCCTTAATAGAGGCTATTTTTCCCGAAAAACGATCCGCCCCTTGGTCAGGTCGTATGGGGACAACTGAACCCGTACCTTGTCTCCGGGCAATATCCGGATTCGAAATTTTCTCATCTTCCCACAAAGATGCCCAAGAATTTTATGTCCGGTCTCCAGTTCGACGGAAAAAAGGGTGCTGGGCAAAGCCTCCTGAACAACCCCGCTCATTTCAATACATTCTTCCTTGGCCATAGGCCCTCCTTCGGTTAAAGATATACACCACGAACCACGTCGGTAAGCTCGGATAGCATTTAATTACTTCTTGATGCATTGCAAGCAAAAAAGCCCCGTCCTCACGAAGAAAGAGGACGGGGCTTCGTAAGGCCTATGTATTCAAAATTGGGCTGCCACTACCAGCGCTTGGATTGACGATTTCTGTCGCCATATCCGCCGCCGCCACCGCCACCGCCGCCGGGACGGGGAGAGCGTTCCTGGGCTTCATTGATGCGCAGGCTGCGGCCTTGAAAATCTTTTCCGTCCAGCGCTTCCTGAGCGGAACGGGCTCCGGCTTCGTTCATCTCAACAAATCCGAAACCACGTGGGCGTCCAGTTTCACGGTCACTGATCAGGGCTACGGAAAGAACCTCGCCGTAAGCGGAGAAAAGATCACGGATATCATCTTCCTGGGCGGTAAAGGGCAAATTCCCAACATACAACTTACTTGACATGCGAATGACTCCAAAAGGGGTTGGGGCAAATTCTTCCTGATCTTTCCGGATCCGAGCCGCCTCGGTGTCCAGAACTGAACGAGATTCTTGCCGGTGCAAATTGAAAATATAAAAATAATTTGCGTTTATATTTTTGTCAACTTATTTCTTTCCGCCGGCCAACACAATTGGATTCCTTATCGGCAACTATTGAGCACATCCAGATCTCAAGCCGGGACCTGACACAAAGACAAAGACCATGAGCACCCCCCGCCCTCCTCTTTCAGCCCAGCTGGTACTTTCCCTGTTCAGTTCACGATGGGAAATGTTTTGGCCTGATCTCATCCCATCCCTGGAAAGTTTTCTTGGGCGCCTGGAATCAGCCGGCACTCCCATCCCTTTCTCCGAGACGACCTATTACGAGGCTGAATTCGGCACCCCGCTGCAGCGAAGGCTACTGGCATTTGAACAACTTGTCCCTCAGGAGCGACTTCGGGAAATCAAACTCTGGTCGCATGACCTGGAACAGAAATATCTCCGCGGCGGCCAGCGCCTGTTCAATCTCGATCCAGGCTTGTTGACCCAGGAGCGGTTTGTCCTGGCAACCGGGAAGAATTTTACCCACCGCATTTACCTTGGCGACGGAGTCTTTGCCGATCTCACGCTCATTTACCAGGCGGGTCGCTGGCAGACCTTGCCCTGGACATTTCGCGACTACGCAGCTCCAGTATTGCAGCATCAATTGACGCAATTACGGCTGAAGTACAGGGCAAAGCTCGGCATTTTCGACAAATCACCTGTTCGAACGTCATGAAATCCTTATCCGAGCATGGCTCAAGCTGCGAACCCAGATTGACAGCAAGCAATTTCCGGGACAAAATTCAATTTTTTGAATCCATTCAGCTTTTTATTTTTCATATCTGATCTGCATGGTTCATCGCAGGCAGGAACCCGACCCGTCTTGTCAGGATTTTTGCGGTCTCGCCTTTTTGGCTATGCCCTAGTTTTTCAGCGCATGATTACCGTCAGCCGGAAGCACCAGTTGTTCCTTTGCGAAGGTTCGATGTTCTTCCAGCTCGCCGACGAAGGTTCACGCATGGCCGCAAGATCGGCCTGCCACCGGCAGGCTCCATTTTCCTTAGTGTACTTTTAATCTTAAGGATTTCAGAGAAACACATGCACGACATTCGCAGAGCCGAGAGCCAGCGGCAGACCAGGGAAACGACAATCAAACTTGATTTGGTTCTTGATGGATCAGGATCGACGCAGATTCACTCCGGAATCGGCTTTGCCGATCACATGCTTCACCTGCTTTCCTTCTGGGCGGACTTTGATCTCAACCTGACCTGTGAAGGCGATCTGCACATCGACACCCACCACACTCTGGAAGATATTGGATTAACTCTCGGCACATCCTTGCTGGACGCTCTCGGTGACAAAGCCGGAATCGCCCGTTTAGGTTCGGCCATTGTTCCCATGGACGAGGCATTGGTGGAAGTTGTGGTGGATCTTTCCGGTCGGCCATACCTGGTTTATAATGATGATCCTTTGCCGGCCATAATCGCCGGAGATGAAAAAGACATCTGGCGTGAATTTTTCAAATCACTGGCACAGGAAGCACGAATGAACCTGCATATCACGTATCGTTACGGCCGAAACGGCCACCATCTTGTGGAAGGCGCCTTCAAGGCGCTGGGCATGGCGCTGCGCCAGGCTGTTTCCAGGACTCGTACCGGTGTGCCGAGCACCAAGGGAAGTTGTTGAAAATGCGTAATTGGACCATGACCAACATCTGTTTGTGGAGCCTTATCCTGCTCTTGAGCGCGTGTGCACCCCGGCCTGCCGCTCCGCAGTTGCCCGTCGAACACACCCTTGCTGTAGCCGGGTTTCACCAGCCTCTGGAAGGCTGGCAGCTGCTGTCCACCTCCAGAGCTGAACAAGCAAGAACCTTGTCCCCTGGACTGCTTGACGAACTGGACGCCATGCTCATGGAACTGCTTGGTGAAGGCGAAATTCGTGCTGTTCTCGGAACAGAAGCAACCAAACAATGTCAGGAGCTTGTATTATCCGGCGTCAATACCGAACGTGGAGGAATCTCTGGACTTCGGTACTGGATGGATGTCGGCGCGTGTACCCGGGCGGATTACCTGCTTGTCCCGCAAATCCTCGAATGGCGTGAACGCGAGGGTGGCGAATGGGGCGTGACCGAGCCTGGAAGGGTTGTCTTGGAGCTGACTCTGTTGAACATCCCGAACCAAAGAATTGCTCAGCGCTTTCAATACGATGAACGTCAACGCTCCTTGAGTGAGGATCTCCTGCAGGCCGACAGGTTTTTTCGTCGCGGCGGCAAGTGGCTGCCCACAAAAGAACTTGTGCGGGACGGTCTGCGCGAAGGTATGCGGGAGATGGGCTTATGATTCTTTTTCCGGCGGTGGACATCAAGAATGGACAATGTGTTCGCCTGCGCCAGGGCCGAGCCGACGACGTTACCGTATTTTCACCTGACCCCGCGGCCATGGCTCGGCATTGGGGGGAACTGGGCGCAAAATGGCTTCACCTTGTGGACCTGGATGGCGCTTTTGACGGACTGCCCGTCAACTTCGATCTGATCCAACGGATTTGCGGCCAGGTTTCGGTTCCGGTTCAGCTTGGCGGCGGGATTCGTGACATGGATACCGCGCAAAAATATCTTGACGCCGGTGTCCAACGCCTGATCATCGGAACCATGGCTCTGGAAGATCCTGATGCCTTCGGCGCCCTGTGCTCTGCACTGCCTGGTCGAATCGGGGTGTCTCTGGATGCCGTTAATTCAGCCTTGAAAACCAAGGGCTGGGTAGACGACGCGGGGCTGACCGTAGACCAGGTTTTGCCTCGGCTGGAGCGCCAGGGAGCGGCTTTCATCATCTACACGGACATCAGCCGGGACGGGATGCACAGTGGAGTCAACCTTGCGGCCATGGAACATCTTGTTCGCTCAACCCAGCTCCCGGTTATAGCCGCCGGCGGCGTCACCAAGCTGGAAGACGTTCAGCTTCTCCACCACTTGGCTTCCCAGGGCCTGGAAGGGATCATCACCGGAAGAGCCATTTATGAAGGCACGCTTGATTTCAAAGCAGCCATGGAGTGGATCGAACTGCAGGAAACTGAGCAAGGATAACTACCGAAACAATCCAATTACTTGCAAATGTTTGATTTTCCAAGAGCAACAAGCACGCTCTTTCATCTGCAAGTCATCTCATTCTTCAGTTGGACATTTTGCACGCATGTTCGAGGTATGGCTCGATGAACGAATCCTGGCTCAGTCAACCGTGCGAGACCGCGATACCAAGGAAAGCCGGTCCTATTCTCGATATATGATCAAAATTTGCCGAATGGTTGCTGATTTTCAAGAGAACGCGAAACGCCAAGGAGTTGCATATGGCCACGATCAAAGTCTCGGGTATGTCCTGTCAACACTGTGTCAATGCCGTAACAAAGGCCTTAAGCGGGATTGACGGTGTACAGGACGTTAAGGTTTCCCTGGAAAAAAAACAAGCCGACTTTACGGAAACCAAACCGGTTTCACGGGAAGTCATTCGAGAAGCACTGCAGAAGGCAGGTCACGATCTGGGTTGATCCGCATCGATTTGCAAGCTGTTCAACAAAAAAGCCATCCGCACGGGATGGCTTTTTTGTTGAAGTTGATCTGTAGGAGATTTCCGACATTCGCTTCACGATGCTCAATTGTCGGCGGGGAACGACTTCATATTTAAGCGTAGACGACATCAAAAGCAGCCAGATGCCGGGCAAACTCTGATGGCGGCTCATACAAGCCGGACAGCCATTTCTCAGGCCATGCCCGATCGCCATGCATAGCTCCCATCAATGTGCCGAGAACAGCGCCGCGGTGGCAGTTGTCGCCGCCGAGATTTGTGTTCACAATCAGGGCCATTTCCGGATCATCCTGGTACTTCCAAGCTAAATAGTACGTGAGCGGCAATGCTTGCTGCACGTAGCAGGCTGTGTTGAACACGTTCAACGCCACCTCCGCATCGGGCTGTTGCGCAAGTTCTTCAAATGGATGGCCAGCAAACTGCATCAGATTTTCCGGCCATTCCTGTTCCAGTGCCTGACGAATATCCATGCCCTGCAAAATGGATTGCAGCACTTGCGAGAAACTCGTGAACGCATCTTTCATCAACTGCCCGGGATGAGTCAGTTCCATGTGCTGTAGACCGAGTGTGAAGGCCTTTTGCGGTTGGTCGTGAAAATACAGCAGGATCGGAATGGGCATGCACAATCCCCCCATGTGTTTTTCGTCCGGAGCAATGACCTTGTCTTCCTTGTTCCGGGTCGCCCAGGCCTTGAAAAACTCCCGGTGACACTCCTCGACATAGGTATCGCGGTGATTTCCCGGTTTCGTCATGAAGGAAACGTACCGGGCGAGATAACGAGCCCTGAGGTCGTCCTCGTCCTCAAGAAGGCAGTCCATGAGGATCCGGCCTAATTTCATGTTCAGAGTGTTTTCTCCAGCTTGCAAAAACTGATGATAATGCACACCTCGTTCACCCCAGAACATGGCCTGATTGTGCAGGATGTCCGTATCTGGACTGGGCGGACGATAGCGTGAGCGCCAGAGCAGGCTGTCCGGGTGTGGATTCCGGGGCTGCTGATAGCCTTGCACCAAACCGTAGTCCTTTGTCAGCGCAAAGGTATCGTAATACCAGTGAACGGGCATGGCCAGGGCATCAGCGATATGCGCGCCGTAAATCGCTCCGGCAAGCCGGGAGTTGATCTCCGGGACATGTTTCAGCATGGCATTATCCTTGGTAAAAGGTGATGAATATCATACTTCATTCATAGTTACTCAGCTGTGTTCCTGTTTGTCATGCAAAAGTCCGAGTAGTTGCCTTCAACCTTTGATAAGATCGGATGCTGAAAGGTCAATCCTCGCCCCGAATTCTCAAGGCGCAAAGCTGCTGTGCATTTCGTATCGCAAGAACCTGATGCTCTAAAATGGGAAGGCCGCCATTTGCAGGCTTTCAATTTTAGCCTTGTCCTGAAAGCAGTTGCAATGCCCAAAAAAAAGACCCCTCTGCAGCAGCAGAGGGGCCTCAATGATTTTTGTAAAACCAAAGTTAATCGATATGGACAATCGGGAACTAAAACTCGGGCAATGGCTGTCCGTCCTTGAAATGGAGAGAGCCCGGATTTTCAAGGATCAGGACATACCTTGACTCTCGAAGCGCACCAATGGTTTCGTGCACGGCTTGTGTGATTTCCCGAGCCAGGGCATCCTTTTGCTCCAGGCTCCGACCTGCGCGAATATTCACATTCATGACGGGCATGAGCTTGTCCACGAAAGATCAATAAGCCGCGGCTATGTCGTGGACAAGGTTTGATCCGGCTCCGCCTCAGCTTCAAGGTCCATGTTTGAAATCTTGGTGAGACCGAGGAGAATAGGACTCGCGATAAAAATTGAAGAAAATGTTCCAATGGCGATCCCGATGAACAATGCCAACGCAAAGTCATGAATGACCCCGCCTCCGAACAGAACCAGGCAGAGAACAACCATCAACGTGGTGCCGGATGTGAGAATCGTCCGGCTCAGCGTCTGGTTGATGCTCAGGTTGATCACGCTGAACAAGGTCATGTCCACCTTGTCGCGAATGTTCTCGCGGATCCGGTCGTAAATTACGATGGTGTCGTTGAGTGAATATCCAAGAATGGTCAGGAACGCAGCGATAATGGCCAGATCCAGTTCCTTGTTCAACAATGAAAAAATGCCGAAGGTGATGAACACGTCATGGATCAGGGCGACCACGGCTCCGAGAGCGTAAGAAAGCTTGAGTTTCCAGCATAAGACCACGGTGATGACCAATGCGGCAAGGACAAGCAGTTCCATGGGCAGGCCGAGCCAGCGCAGCGCAGCGATGCCTCCGGCAAGTCCGGCGGCCATGATCACGGCGGGAAACCATCGCTTCTCGAACCGTCCGGAAATGTAGATTGCAATCAGCAATACGGCGTAGAAGAGCGCTTCCATTGCCTGGGCGCGCAAATCAGCGCCAACCCGAGGGCCGACCATTTCCAGGCGCTGAATCTCATGGCCGACGCCGGGCAGATTTTTCTCCAGCCTGGCGCTTAAGTCTCTGCGTACGACATCGGAAGACAAATCGGTCGTCGAGGTCCTGACCAGAAACTCATTATCCTGCACTGTACCGAAACGCTGAATCGCCAGACCGGGAAGATCGGTCCCCTGGAGGGCCTGTTGAACCTGGCCCACCTCCATCTGCTGATCAAACTTCAGCTGAATGATCATGCCTCCGGAAAAATCGATGCCGTATTGGGGGCCGCCCTTGATCACCAGCGACACGATGCTGACGAGGATCAAAAAACCGGACAACAGAAACGCCGCGTAGCGCAACTTCAGAAAATTGATCCGGGTATCCGGACGAATTATTTGCAGACCCATGCTCTCACTTCTCCTTAAATGCTCAATGCGGTGCCGGGCTTGCGCCGTTTCAGCCAGAAATCGAAAAAGATGCGGGACACGAACACGGCGGTGAACATCGAAGCTAAAATGCCCAGAATCAGTGTCACTGCAAAACCTCGGATCGGCCCAGTACCGAACTGATACAGGACCACGGCCGCAATCACCGTCGTGACGTTGGCATCCAAGATGGTTTTCAGCGCCCTGCCGTAGCCCTCGTCAATAGCCGCTCCCGGCGTCAATCCGCGTCGAATCTCTTCCCGAATACGCTCAAAAATGAGGACATTGGCGTCCACGGCAATACCGATGGTCAGAATAATGCCGGCAATACCCGGCAGGGTCAGGGTGGCGCCGAAAGCGGCCAGCCCGGCCATGACCAGCAGCAGGTTCAGGCAAAGCACGGCGTTGGCCACAATCCCGGAGAAGCTGTAATAGACCAGCATGAATACAAGAATCAGCGCCCCACCGAAGAGGGCCGCGCGAAGTCCTCTTTCGATGGACTCCTGACCGAGAGAAGGACCGACGGTTCGCTCCTCCATGATATGCACGGGCGCGGGCAGCGCTCCGGCCCTGAGCACCAGGGCGAGATCAGTGGCTTCATCCGTGGTGAAGCGTCCGGAAATGCTGGCCCGCCCGCCGGAGATCCGTTCCTGAATAACCGGCGCGGAGTGGACGTTTCCGTCCAGAACGATGGCCAGTCTGCGACCGGTGTTCTCGCCGGTGATCCGTTCAAAAAGCCTGGCCCCGCGGGCATTGAAGTTCAAGCCGACGTAGGCCATGTTGAACTGGTCGAAACTGACCCTGGCATCCGTGATGAATTCTCCCGTCATCAATGTATCACGTTTGATGACGATGGGCGATCGGGATATAGAGCCGTCGGGGTTGCGTGTCTGCATATAGGCCAGCTCGGCATCCGGGGGAAGAATGCCGCGCAAGGCGCGTTCGAGATCCGCCTGGTCGTCGACCAGCTTGAACTCCAGGTGCGCGGTGCGGCCGATGATGGCCACGGCCCGCTCCGGGTCCTGAAGACCGGGCAGCTGCACCTGGATGCGTCCTTCGGCCTGCCTGCGAATATCCGGTTCCGACACGCCGAACTGATCAATCCTATTGCGGATGGTCTTGATCGCTTGGTCCACCAGCAAATCTTCAAGATGGGCGCGGTAAGGTCCGGTCATGCCCATGGCGTATCGGACCTGACCGGCATCCTGGACTTCCTTGGTCAGAATCTGAAGATTGTTGAAACGATCCCGCAAAAGACGTTCCAACTGATCTTGCTGCGCCCCGCGGGCCAGGGTGAACTCCAGTCGATCGTTCACGACCTGTGGCCTGAGCACAAAAATGCCGTCCTCCTGGGCTTCGGAGCGGATATCCTGTCCAATTTGGGACATGGTGTTCGCCACTCCTCTCGGAATATCGACTCCCAAGGTGAGGTGCATTCCCCCCTGCAGGTCCAGCCCCAGCCGAATCTCGCTTTCCGGCAAGATTCTGGCCAAAAAAGTGCCCTGAATATTGACCAATGCCGGCAAGGCATACAGTCCGCCCAGCAGCAGGCCGAGCACGGCCAGGACGATCCGTATTCGCAAACTCATCTTCATTGTTTTTCCTCTAGCTTGTCACAACCAGACCGTAAAAAGCCCATGGACCAAGAGACGCTCATCCTTCCCCGAGGCAGGCCAGATTTGGCATGAGCCGCTGTTGCAAGGCGAACAAGTTCAACAATACATTCGTCGTGCTTGGGATTTTTTTTCGGGAGGACATTCTCAAAGGATGATCTCGCGGAGACGCCGTTTTTTGGTCTACATTTTTTTTGTTACTTCGGTTCCTTGCTCACCGGGCGCGTCTCGGTCTCGGCCAGGCCGGCAATATAGTTCCGGTTGGTTTGGACTTTAACGTTGTCTCCGATTTCCAGAGTCAGAATGTCGTCGTTCAAGGCATGAATACGACCGTAAAGCCCCCCGGCAGTTATGACGCGATCTCCTTTTTTGAGATTGCCCAGGACTTCCCTGTGCTGTTTTGCCTTCTTTTGCTGCGGACGGATCAGCAGGAAATAGAAAATCGCGAACATGACGATCAACGGAATGAACGCCGTGATCGGGTTTCCTTGGCCTTCGGCTCCGTTGGCCCCCATGGCAAATGCCAGACTTGGTTCAAAAATCATGATACGCTCCTTCGGCGAGTTGAATTAAAGATCGGGAACATGATGCCTATAAAGTGATTTTTTTCGGCATATGCAAGTCCCGCCCGACATCATCAGACCTGCGGGGAGTGATGATGCTTTTAGGTCAAAAGGGAGATTACTACATGAGATTATTGTGGATGTACAGTGCATGAAAGGGGGCTGCGCAGGGGCAAAATCCGTTCTCGTAAAATCGCAATCGCAATCGAAATCGAAATCGGAAATTCTTAGAAACCGAATTCGACTCGATAGCGATTTCGATTGCGATTTCGATTGCGATTGATTTTGGTGACTCCAGGGACAGGCCTTGATCATCCAGGGTTCTATTGTATTGGCATCAAAAATATTTACAGAGAAAAATGCCCGAGGGGGTTGCGGCGAGACCTAAGCGAAACCCGAAGTTACCGAAAGAAAAAAGTGGATCACAAGCTGGTGACCCGAAGCAGTTCCTCCTGGGTCGTCTTTCCAGCGGCCACAAGTCTGGAGCCATGGTCGTGCATGGTTTGAAAACCTTGCGCGCGCAGGCGCTGCCGAAGCTGCTCCACGGAAGCTTTTTGCACGATCAGGCTCCGCAAAGCCTCGTCCACGGGCATCAGTTCAAAAACTCCCTGCCGTCCGCGATATCCGCTCTGTCTGCAGGCATCGCATCCGCTGCCGCGAAGCCGGGTGGAAGACAGGGGATTGCCGTTTGCCCCATTGGCGTTTACCTCAGCAGCCTCAAAAAATTTGGGCGTACATGCGGATTCCAGATCCCCGCCGTTCACCGGCGCGGAACAGAGTGGGCAATTCAGGCGGACAAGGCGTTGTCCGATCACCAAGTGCAGGGACGAGGCCAGCAGGAACGGCTCGACGCCCATTTCCAGCAACCGCGTTACCGCCGTGGGAGCGTCGTTGGTATGCAGCGTGGCCAGCACGAGATGCCCTGTCAGTGAAGCCTGCACGGCCGTACCCGCGGTCTCCTGATCCCGTATTTCTCCGACGAGTATGATGTCCGGGTCCTGACGCAGAAAGCCGCGGATAGCCGTGGCAAAGGTCACGCCCGCTGCGCGGTTCACCTGGACCTGGTTCACCCCGGGCAGGTGATATTCCACCGGGTCTTCCACGGTCATGATGTTTCGGGAGTCGCGGATCAACTCCTTGAGGGCCGCGTAGAGCGTCGTGGTCTTGCCGCTGCCCGTGGGGCCGGTGACCAGAATGATCCCATGCGGCGCCGTGATCATCCGCGTGATGGCGGCCACGGCCTCGGGTTCCAGGCCGAGATCGGAAAGGGGCAGGATGTTCTTTGAGCGGTCCAGAATACGCAGAACGGCCTTTTCCCCGTTCAGGGTCGGCATGGTCGAAACCCGGACATCCACATCCTTGCGGCCAACCCGTACCTGGAACCGGCCATCCTGCGGCGCCCGGCTCTCCGCCACGTCCATCTGGCCCATGACCTTGATCCGGGCCAGAACCGTGGATTGCACAGCCAAATCCAGCCTGCGTTCCATGCGTAATTGCCCGTCCACTCGGAACCGCACCTGAAAGCCGTTTTCCCGGCCTTCGAAATGGATGTCGCTGGCCCCCTGGCTGACAGCTTGATGCAGCATCCGGTTCACCAGCCGAACAATGGGCGCATCCTCGTGGGACCAGCCCAGCAGTTCCTGGCCGGATGCTTCAAGTTCATCATTTCCGGCATCCTCTTCCGCGGGATTGTCCTCCTCCCACAAGGTCAGAGCCTGTTCCAAAGCCGGAAAAAAAACTTCGCTGGAAACCAGTTCCGTTCTGATTTTCAAGCCTGCTTTCCAGGCCAGGAAATCCGCCAGAGGCCTGGCCTTGGCCGTACGAAGCCACACCAGAACGTTTCCATTTTCGACGGCAACGGGCAAAAACTCGTTGCGCCGGGGAAAAGCCAGATATTCCTGGACAAGATCCGCGGGCAGCCGGCTCAGGTCCGGAGCGGAGACGGCAGCTGGACCATTCATCGCGGCGCCGGATACTCCGGCAGATCAGGCTCATGTTGTACGCCGCCTCTCCAGAACTCGCGTTGCAGCAATTCCTGACTTTTTATTTGGGCGTCGCGGATGCCCTCCATGCGGTTTCTGGTTAATTCCTCAGCCTGCTCCATGGTGTTGATGATCCTGGCGGTCAAAAAAACCATCAAGGTTCTTTTTTCCGCGGAAACCCCCTCCCGCCTGAAAAGCCATCCCAGAACCGGAATGCGCGACAGACCGGGCATGGCCCGTCGGTCCTGCGCAAAATCGTTTTGCATCAAGCCGCTGATGACCATGGTGAAACCGTCCGGGATCTGCACGTTGGTTCGGGTGGTGCGGCTCCTGGTCGTGGGCCTGACATTGGCGGCATCGGTCGCAATAACGTTGCGGACCTCCTGTTCCACCTGCATCCGGATCATGCTGGACTCCGCGTTGATGTGCGGCGTCACCTTCAGACGTATTCCCACGTCGCGGTATTCGAACGTCTGGATGGGATTGTTCTGGGCGTCCAACTTCTCGCTGACCATGTACGCCCTGTTCTCGCCCACGAAAATTTCCGCTTCGGCATTGTCCAATGTCATGATCTGGGGAGTGGACAGAATGTTGAAATCATGAGCCGTCTTCATGAAACTGACCAGTGCGCCGAGGGTTGAGAACTGTCTGCCGGCAAAGGTGATGACGTTGCCCAGGGCTCCCACCGTGAAGCCGCCGGGCACAACCGGCACCCCAGGCCCCCCCGTCGCCCCCGGCAACGGCTGCGTCATCAACGGCGGCAGACTGGAGGGAGAAGGCCCCAGGAAACCACCGGTGATGATGCCGTCGGAGCCTCCGCCGCCCACGATCCATTCCACCCCGAGTTCCTGGCTGTTGGTCAGGCTTGTCTCCACGATCAACGCTTCCACGAACACCTGATCCAGACCACGATCCAGATGAGCGACTATGGATTCGACCTGCCGCTGGACCCGCGGTTCGGCCAGAACCAGAACCGAATTCGTCTCCGGATCCGCGGCCACCACGACGCTCCGGCCGGGACGCCCCTCTCCCCCGCCGGCCTGCTCGCCCTGAAGCAGACTGCGCAACACCTCAGCGGCCGACGCGGCCTTGGCGTTCTTCAATGCGTACATGCTCATGTCCGCGCTGGAATCCACGATCTGGTCCAAGTTCAACAGCAAACCACGAACCGCCTCAAGCTGTTCGTCCGATCCCGCTACCAGCAGGGAATTTGACCACTCCACGGCCAGGATGACCGGTGTCTCGGCCAGATGGCCTCGGGAAAAGAGTTCCTCATACAACTGGGCGATTTTCTGGGCGGTCTCACCGGCTTGGGCTTGATGCAGAGGCAGCAGCTCCAGATTCCATCTTCCTCCCATGGCCAGCACCGCATCCAGAACCTCCTGCATCTTGCGCACTCTGGCCCGGGTATCGCGCAACAGCAGTGCCCGGGCCTGGGGAATCTCCATCACCATGCCGAACCTGGAAGCGAAAGGCTGCAACAATTCAGTGACCTGCTTTCCCGACGCTCGCGGATCCAGACGCAGGACAGTGGTCAGCAGTTCCCCCTCTTCCCCCGGGTCCAACGGCGCCCGCAAGGGATCGAGTATCTCGCCGGCCAGGTTTCCCTGCAGAATGTAGTACAGGTCGCCCTGGGCCACGAGATCCAGGTTGTTGCTGGCCAGAACCCGTTCCAGCACGGCCAGAAGTTCCAGCTCGGTCATGGGGCCCTGGGAATGCAGGGAAACTTTGATGGGCGGGATCTGGTCCTCTCGAAAAACAATGTTCCGGCCGGTGAACTGACCAACAAAAAGAATGAAATCACGCAGGGTGATTCCCTCCAGGTTCGCGGTCATCCGCTGGCCAGTGATGTTTTCCCGGTCCTGAGCATGAGTCAAGCCGGATGGAAAGACCGCCAGGCAAACAATCAGACACAGCACCCGAGACCAAGCGCCGATGGTTAGCATAAAAGGGGTTCCTGATTCATTTCCGAGTCCGCTTTGGTGAAGATTGCAGCGTAGCTGATCATCGGAGACCCGGATTGTGGTAAGAATTTTCGAGAAGGTCATTCCGACAAGATAACGGCGCCATATTTAATTCAGTTCAACAAGATAAGTTTGCATCTGGGAAGCCCGTTGGACATCAAGCGTGATCAAGGATGCGCGGTTCATTCCGGAATAGGCCTGAAGCAATTGCGTCGGTCCAGTCAGTGTTTGCCCGTCGATGCGTGCCAGAACATCGCCGTTGCGTAACCCGATCTTGCTCAGCAGGGAATTCGGACGAATGCTCAGCACCTGGAAGCCGCCGACCCTGCCGTCCACGCTGAACGGCTTGAAACTGGCCATCTGCAGCAATGCATTGGGATCTGACAAGATCGGCTGCACATCCTGCCTGGAAAGGCTGACCCGGGTCGCACCGGCAGGAGCGGACCAGGGCTGAGGCGTGGCGACAAGTGGGGAAAAAGAAACATCCGCGTCTTCCTGATCCGCTGTTTTCTGCCACAGCAGGACTTCATTGCGTCTGTCTCCGGAAATGAAAACCACGGACCCGAGATGGACCTCGGACAGCACCCATCCATCAATCAGGGCGCCGGGGTCCAGAATCAGAAAATTTCCACCCGCCCGGAGCAAGGCCCGAGGAGATGTCCCGGTAACGGTTCCAAGAAGCAAAGGGGCAAAGGGTTCCAGATACTTGACGGGTTCCGGAGCACTCACGCCGCTGTCCGGCACCTCCAGTCCCAGGATATTCTGATCCAGAATCACCGGGGCCCAGGACTCTGCCGCCTTACTGACGAAGGACGCGGAAACCATACCGGGAACCGCAACGTATGACCGGGCGGAATAGTACTCCCAAGCCCCGGTCAAAATGAACGCAAAGGCCAAACCGAAGGCCAGCGGAAAGACAAGCCGGGAAAGCCAGGTGGACATTCGGATGGACATCAGACGGGAAGAGTTCACGTGGGATGCAAGAGGTTGCTCGAGGTGTCGGACACGGGAGCGAAGCTAAATCATTCGTCGGCTTCGGGCAAGAAAAACGGGAGGCCATTCATCCAGGAAACGATCGCCGGAAACAGTTAGCGAACATAATTCGGCAAATTCAGAAAAAGGTCGGTGGTGAACGTCACCATTTTGTCCATTATCCAGGGGAAGGAAAATAAAAGCGCCAGGAAAATGGATATGATCTTGGGGACAAAGGTCAGGGTCATTTCCTGGATCTGCGTCGCGGCCTGGATAATGCTCACCACCACCCCGACGATCAATCCGATGCCCAGCATGGGCAGGGCGATCAGCAGGGTCAGTTCGATGGCTTGCCGCGCAAAACCGATCACGAATTCAGGTGTCATGTCTTCTCCGGGGACCTCAGAGGCAAATGGTTGATCTGGACTTCTTATCGTAAAACACACGTAACTACTCAGCTGAGGTCCGGCTTGCCTTGATTTTGCGGCCTCGCAGACTCCTTCGCCGGCTTCGTAACATCAAACCATTGCGTGAATAAACAGCATTTAGAGCTTCAAGTGCTTGGCAATGGTTTGATGAACGAATCCTGACTCAGTCAAACATGCGAGACCGCAAAATCAAGGCAAGCCGGACCAATCCTGTGTACTTTCAGAATATGCTGAATAGTTGCAAACACTATTGGTCGGACTTGGGTGCAAAGGTCGAGAACCGCGTCAGGCAAAGCCGTTCACCAAAGAAAAAATCAGCAGGTTCCAGCCGTCCACCATTACGAACAGCAGGAGCTTGAACGGAAGCGAGATCATCACCGGAGGCAGCATCATCATGCCCATGGAGAGCAGGATGCTGGCCACGACCATGTCCAGGATCAGGAAGGGAATGTAAATCAGAAAGCCCATCTGAAAGGCGGTTTTCAATTCGCTGATCACGAATGCGGGAACCAGGATGATGGTCGGCACGTCGTCTCTGTTCGAAGGACGCTCCATGTTGGTGATGGAGTAAAACAGCGAAAGATCCTTTTCCCGGGTGTGCTTGAACAGAAATGCCCGCATGGGTTGCTCGGCCTGAAACAATGCATCCTGAAAACCGATCTCCTCGGCCAGATAGGGTTGCAACGCATTGGCGTTGATCTCCTTGCCCACGGGCATCATGATCACAAATGTCAAAAAAATGGCCAAGCTGGCCAGAACCTGATTGGGCGGCATCTGTTGCGTGCCCATGGCTTGGCGGATGAAGGAAAATACGATGACGATGCGGGTGAAGCAGGTTGCCGTGAGCAGGATTGACGGCGCCACGGAGAGAACGGTGAGCAGGAACATGATTTCCAGGGCGATGGAAACGTTTCCAGGCTCACTGGCGCCGCCGCTCAACGTCATGTTCAAGGTGGGCGGCGAGGGTTGAGCGCAGGCCGGATCGGGCAGAAGGAGCAGAAGTATCAGGGCGGCCAAGAACAGGCTAGCCGCCGCCTTGACTCCTGGATTGGTCAAGATGAGTGGAAAATGATGTTCTTTCAAGGTCATGGTGCGTCTCCGTCAGCAACGTAATGGAGTTGTCCGTCACTCCCAGCACCATGTCCTTATTCAAATAGCGGACCACCACTACCGTCTTTCTCGGTCCAAGGGCAAGTTGTCCCACAAGTCGCAGATCGGATGTGAGCTGGCGGGTCAATCCGGCTTTGTGCCCGTACCGTTTCAACAGATAGAGGATCAGAAACATCACCCCCAGAACGAGAAACAATCCGCCGACCATTTTCAGGGCCGCAAAGCCGAAATCCCATGTTGGCGCGGTGTCGACTGCGTTAGGCAAGTTGCTTTACCCTCTCGATGGGACTGATGATGTCGGTCAGGCGAACACCGAATTTTTCATTGATCACGACGGCTTCCCCCCGTGCGACCAACTTGCCGTTCACGAAGATCTCCAAGGGTTCACCCGCCAGTTTGTTCAATTCCACCACTGACCCCTGTCCCAGCTGCAGCAATTCGTTGATCAACAGTTTGGTCCGCCCCAGTTCCGCGGACACGTCCAGGGGAATGTCCAGGATGAAATCCAGGTCCCGCTTGGTTTTCTCCTTGGGAGCCTTGGCCTGGGATGTCAAATCTTTGAAATTGGGCTCCTTGGTTTTGGCGGCAAAGGACTTCTGCTGTTTCTCTTTTTTGAGCTGATTCTCCTCCTCAACGGCCAGGGCCTTGGCCCATTCATCTGCCAGGTCCTCCTGATCTTGACTTTGGTCGCCGCTTTCCTTGCCCGCCGCCCTGCTGGCGGCTTCAAAAGGATCTTCAGGTTCGTCGCCCTGATCCATCTCTTCCAGAGCTTTAGCCCATTCCTCTGCCAATTTGTCTTGGTCTGTGCTCATTCAGGAATCCGTCCTGTATCGGCACGCCGATCTTCGTGCCTGTGAAATATTAAGGTTTGCGATGCTGCCGAGCCCGCCCGGCATGAAAACGTCAGACAGGAAGCTCGCTAATAACCAAACTCGGCTTCCTTCACGACCTGAAACGCTCTATTGGCTTTGACAATGCCGGGGCTGCATTGAAATTTGTCTACACCATGAATTTTAACTTCCAGCGGCTGTTCGGTATCCGTATCCAGCAGCAGGATGTCCCCCACATCCAGATTGAGAAGCTGGCGGCCCGTGATGGACGTGCGGCCCAAAGGCACCACCAGTTCAACGGGGATTTCCATCAAGCGCTCCTTGAATCTGGAGAGCCAGGCATGGTCCACCTCCAGGCGTTCGGACTGGAAGGATGCGTAAAGCTTGCCGCGAATGGGTTCAATGGTTGAATAGGGCAGACAGAAAACCAAAGAACCGATGGCATTCTCCAGTTCCACCTCCATGGAAACCACGATTACGACATCGCTGGGCGGCACGATGCCGGCGAACTGCGGATTGATTTCGGTACGCAGAAGCTCAATGCTCACGTCATGCACCGGAGTCCAGGACTGCTCCATGGAGGACAGGAAAATCTTGACCACCCGCTCGATCACGGATTGTTCAATGGGCGTGAAATCACGTCCTTCGATCTTGGGCTGCGTGCCCTGCCCGCCGAAAAAGTTTTCCACCAGGGCGAATACGAGGCGGGTGTCCACGACCAGAATGGCGTTTCCCCTCAGCGGATCGATCTTGAAGATGTTGATGCTTGTCGGCACGGGCAACGAGCGCATGAAATCGCCGAACTTGGACATGTCGATGGAAACCGGGTTGACGTCGACCTTCTTGCGCATCGAGTTCGCCAGGGAATTGGAGGCCAGGCGGGCAAAGCGATCGTTGATGATCTCCAGAACGGGCATTCGCCCGCGTATGATCCGATCCTGGTTGGCAAGATCAAAGGAAATGATGCCCGAGTCGTCTCCGGCAACGGCGGTTTCGGTCTCGACCTCGCCCCCGGTGAGCCCGCGTAACAGGGAATCGACTTCATCCTGGGAGAGAATTTTATTCATGGGACTTCCATATTTTGCCGTGCTGCGAGTTTCACTCAACCATCCATGGCGTAACAATAATTTTATATCTTCCGCGGATATTGCGGTCCACGCGGCTTGCCGTCAGCTGCTCTGCAGCTGCACCCGCAAGGCGGCAACTGTTTTTTTCGGCCGACGCCCTACTGGATCACGAACTCGGTCAGATAAACATTGGTCACCCGGCCGCTGCCCAGAATCTGATTCAGTCGGTCCATGATCTCGTTCTTCAAGATGATCTTGCTTTCCATGCTGGCCAGATCACTGAAAGATTTCCCGGACAGCAACAGAATGACCGCATCGCGAACCCGTGAATCCGCCCGTTGCAGATCACTCGCCACAGACTTGTTCAGCACCTCCACGTCCAGGGACATACGCAGAAAACGCCTGCCGAGAGGATCGGCCAGATTGACGATAAACGGCTGCAAGGAAACAATTTCCGGAATAAATTCAGCACGAGGCGACGTTCTGGAATCCTGGGCCTGAGCCTGTTCCGATTTCTCCTTGGGATCGGCCCCGGGCCCCATGAAGAACCAGTAGGCGGCCGCGCCTCCTGCCATTAGGAGCAAGATCAAAATGAGAATGATCCATTTCAGCTTGCCCCCCTTCTTTTCTTCCCCAACCGATTCAACTTCCTTTTTGGCCATCTCAACTCCTCATGTCGTATCTGCTTCGGCACAGCCTGAAAGCTCCGCCGCGGCTGGGCGCCGTCAGCTTTTTCACTATCCAGGCAAAGAAGCGGAAGCAACGGCCTTCCGCGGTCTCTACCTTGGGAATCGCGACGATTCAAGACAATCTCTCCAGGTCAGCCGCGAGGTCGAACCTGAAATGCATCTCTATGATGTCTTGAACAGAATTCCCACCCGCCGGTTCAGGGCGCGCCCTTCCGGGGTACGATTGTCGCTGACGGGCATCCGGTCGCCGTAGGCGGAGACGGACAGTTTGGCATTCGGGACTCCGGAGGACAGCAAAACCTCCAGGACAGCCATGGCCCGCAAGGCCGACAGGGTGTCGTTGTCCATTGTTCTCCCGACCAGATTGTCCGTATGGCCGGAAACATTCACGACATTAGGCACGTACAGAAGCAAAGGAGCCAGTATCTCCAGCAAGGCTTGAGCGGATTGAGTCAATTCATGTCCGCCCAGAGGAAAGAGCAGCTCGTCCGTGAGCAGGATGGCCAATCCTTCAGGCCGTTGCAAAAGCCGCAGATTTTCCTCAAGGGTGGCCTTGCTGATCTCCCGCGGCAGGACATCATCCGGAAAAAGCAGGTCCCGGATACGCTGTTCGTTGTCCCGAAACTCCCATGGCCGCTGCATCAGCTCGACCACGATTTCCAGCTTGGTGGGAATACGGCCCGCGGTCTTCTGCGAGACAACTCCCAGGTTGGCCCCGAAAAGGCTCATGGCTTCGGTGACGATCCGTCGATCCATGGAAGACATGCTGAGCAACAGCACGAAAAAGGTCAACAAAAGGGTGATCAGATCCGAAAAGGTGATCAACCAGCCCATGGGATCGACTTTGGCCCCGCCTCCTTTTTTTTTACGTCTGGCCATGGATCACCGCCTGGGAACATCGTGACGAATTGCTTGCGCGGAGTTTTCGAAAATCATCATCAAGGCGGAAGAGACTTGCGGAGCCACAGCGTTGTTAATCATTCGATAAGCGTGAACTTTTCTTATCGCAACGCAAGCACTTGGACGGTCAATGACAGCTCAAGGCCGGATCGGCTCGGGATCGTGCGCATCGGGAAATCGAAAAATAAAATCCCGGTAGATGAACTTTTCCGTAGTTCCGGTGACCGCCGGCCGCTCCAACAGCGGAGCCCAAGGCATAGCTCGCCGGTCCAGGATAAACTCAACCCGCCTGTTGTTGCGCCGGCCTTCAGGGGTCCGCGGGTCCTCCCGAGGATGAAATCGTCCCAAACCCTCCATGCGCAATATTTCTGATGAAACGCCCTGCTCCAACAGGAATCGGTAAACGTTCAACGCGCGGAAAAGAGACATTTGCCAGGAGAGATCAGGTATCGCCTCACTCAGTGCAGGCTCGAAGTCGGCATCAAACTCATCCCGGAGCGTGGAACCGTGCCCGGCAATCAGGACCGGCACGGTCACGTTGCGCAGCGTCGGCGCCACTTGACGCAGAAAATGACGCCCCTGCTCGGTAAGATCCGTCTCTCCCGGATGGAACAGCACGGCGGTGTTCACGCTGAAAATCTGGACGAAACGATTGCTGACAAACTGCAAATCCTCTTCAACGTCATCCCACAGCAATTCCTTGAGCGAGGCCAGATCTTGGTCCGGGGGCATCGGTCCGGGCTGATACGTCTCAAGGCTTTCCCTGACCCCGAGGGCATCCGGTTTGCCGGACGCCATTCCAAAGGCCCCCAGCAGGGAACCGATGGCCAGCCGTATCCTGCGCTCGTCCATCAATGAAGCGTTTGTCACCAGGTAGACGAAAAAAGCCATGATCAGGATCATCAACCCCGTGAACGTCAACAGCCAGCCGGGTGTTCCGACCTGCTTCTCTTTTTTTTCCCGTTTCCCCGCCATGCCGCAATCCCTGCTTGCGTAATCAAGTCCACCTTCAGCAAATTCGGATTGCAAGCCCGCCCTCGACGGGTAGCAATCAAAACCCAGATTACGCTTACATGTTATTCCATTTTGGTCCGCATTTTCGGAGGCAGAAAGCCGTTCAGCTTTTCCTCTATGATCCTGGGGTTTTCGCCGCGGGAAATGGACAGAATGCCTTCAAGGGTCAGTTCCCGCAGCAGGACTTCCTCCTTGCTGCGGGTTTTCAATTTGCCGGACAGGGGATTGAAAACGAGATTGGCCAGCACCGCGCCGTAGAACGTCGTGATCAGGGCCACGGCCATGGCCGGTCCGATGGCCGCGGGGTCATCCATGCTTTGCAGCATCTGCACCAGGCCGATGACGGTTCCGATCATGCCCAAGGCAGGAGCATACATCCCCATGGCCGCGAAAATGTCCGCGCCGGTTTCGTGACGCTCCTGCAGGTATGCCACTTCAGTCTGCATGATCTCCTGAATGACCTGCGGCTCCACGCCGTCCACCGTGAGTTGCATGGCCTTGCGGAGGTAATCATCGTCGATTTCCTTGAGCAAAGGCTCCAGGGACAGGATGCCCTCTTTGCGAGCTCGACCGGCATACTCCAAAAACTGGGCAATGGTATCCGAAGGATTGGCAAGCTTGGTGAAGAATGCGTTTTTCACCACGCCGAGCACGCCGAGGATGTTGCTCAACGGATAGTGGATCAGCGTCGCCCCCAGGGTGCCTCCGAGTACGATCAACGCGGAGGGTATGGAAACGAATACGAAGAGGCTGCTGCCCATCATGATCGCGGAAACGACCAACCCGAAGGAGAGCACGACGCCGATGATAGTCGCCAGATCCATAACCGAACCTCAACCTTTCTCGCTCATATCAATATTCACCTCTATCCGCTTCGCGGAAACCGCTCGTCATTTTTATGACTCACCTGGACCGTTCACCAAAGATTCGCGTCCCGATGCGCACCATGGTCGCTCCTTCGGCAATGGCTTGCGGAAAATCGTCCGTGGTTCCCATGGACAATTCCGGAAGCGGAAGTCCGAGATGGGTTTGCAGCTTGTCCCGCAACTCGCGCAGCTCAGAGAAAAGTCGCTGTTTTTCCGGCAACTCCAGGGAAAAAGGCGGCAACGCCATCAGCCCCCGCAAGGCCAATCCGTCCATCCGGCGGACCTTCTCCGCCAAGTTCGGGAGCTGATCAGGCAAAACACCACCTTTTTGAGTCTCTTGGCCAAAATTGACCTGCAAGAGAACTTCCAACACGCCACCATGCGTTTTCGACCGTAATTGCAAGCTGGATGCCAGCAATTCATCGTCCAGGGCATGAAACATGGTAAAGTTTCCAGGAACGAATTTCGCCTTGTTGCGCTGCAGCCTGCCCAGGTAATGCCAACGCAATTCGGGCAGCTCCAGCTCATCCTGCTTACGCAGCGCCTCCTGAATGTAATTCTCGCCGAAATCCAGATGTCCATGTCCGGCCAGAGTTCTCAAAGCCGCCGTGGGCTGGTATTTGGAAACCGCAATAATACGGACATCTCCAGGTTCACGATTATGTCGGGCTGCGATTTCCGCAACAGTATCTCGCGTTTGTTCATATCGCCGGATCAACTCCCGGCTGTCAATCCGCGCTGAACCTTCGACATCACGATCTTCGAGGTTATCGTGCTTCATGCTTCTCTCCGTTTCATATCCGACATCCGTCGCCAATACGTCTGCCCGTTCACCTGTCTCCTTGCACACAACCCCCCTTTGCGTCCAGAGCGATTCTCCCACGTCTATTCCACTATCTCACATTCGGCCTGTTTAGGCCTTGTGCTGTACCATCCTTTGGAGTTACAAAAACCCTTTTTCGGTTGTTCAACTTCAATGATCATATTTCAGGAGAACTCCCGTGCGTATTGCCAATAAAATCCGTTCGATCCCCGCCTCGGCCACGTTGGCCGTGAATGCGAAGGCCCAGGAGCTGGCGTCCCAAGGAAAGAAAATCATCAGCCTTGCCGTGGGCGAGCCCGATTTTCCGACACCGGAGCATATTCGCCAGGCTGCCAAGGACGCTCTGGATCAGGGTTTCACCAGATACACGCCGGTTCCCGGCATACCGGCCCTGCGGCAAACGGTTGCCGACTATTTTGCCGGGTGCGCCGGTCTTGCCAGCGAAAGTCTGCCCCCCGAGGCGGTCATGATCTGCAACGGCGGCAAGCACGCCCTGTACAACCTTCTCCAGGCGCTGCTCGATCCGGGAGACAGTGTACTGATCCCAGCTCCCTACTGGGTCAGCTATCCGCCCATGGTTCTTCTGGCCGAAGGCAAACCGGCGATCATCCCCTCCACACCGGAGCAACGGTTCCTGATCAGCACGGAAGATCTTGAACGCCACTGCCCCCCCAACGCCCGGGTCCTGCTGCTCAACTCCCCGTCCAATCCCACGGGATGCCATTATTCCCAGGACGAACTCGACAGCCTGATCGGCTGGGCCATGGAACGCGACATCTTCGTGATCTCCGACGAAATATACGACCAACTGGTCTATGCCCCGGCCCGTCCCAGCACCGCGGTGCACTGGTGGGTCAAATTTCCGGACAAGGTCGCCGTGGTCAACGGCCTCTCCAAAACCATGGCCATGACCGGATGGCGCGTCGGCTACGTCCTGGCCCACCCGGACCTGATCAAGGCCATGGTCCGCATCCAGGGACAAAGCACCTCCAATGTCTGCTCCATTGCTCAGAAAGCGGCTTTGGCCGCGTTGACCGGCCCCATGGACAGCATCCGCGAAATGCAAACCGCCTTTGTTCGTCGCCGGGATCTGGCCTTGGACAGGATCAGTTCCTGGCCCGGCGTGGTCTGCCCCAAGCCCGACGGCGCCTTCTACCTGTTCCCCCGGTTGGATTCCCTGTTCACGGCTGATCGAACCGATTCCGCGTCCCTGTGCACGCACATCCTGGAAAAGGCCGGAGTCGCTCTTGTTCCGGGCGTCGCCTTTGGGGACGACCGGTGCATACGCTTCTCCTACGCCCTGGATGACCAAACCCTGCTTACGGCTCTGGACCTTGTTCAGAAGGCCCTGCTCGAAAAGTAACATTTACTTTGCCCACGAAAATCACTTTCGGCCCCAGGCCGTTTCAACCGGTCAAATTTTTGTCCTGGAGTTCACTGGTCCTGATCCTGGTCGTGAATCTGCTCTTTTCCGTTTTCATCGCCAATTACGCTCGCCAGACCATGCTTGAAAAGAACCAGGAATTCGCGCTGCTCCTGGCGGAAAATCTGAACCATCAGATCTTCCAGCGTTTCACCCTGCCCACGGTGATCGGCTTCGGGCGGATCGAACTCAAGAATCCGGCCCAGTACGAACGGCTGGATCAAATCGTGCTCTCCACCATCCACAGTTTCCATGTCCTGGAGGTGAGCATCTACGACTTCGACCACGAAATCGCCTATTCCACCACTCCCGAGATTGTCGGCCTTTCCGATGTGGCGGGCAAGGCCGTGCGTCAGGCTCTGGACTCGGGCATCCACAGTTTCGAGCTGCTCAGCCGCATTCCCGCCTGGTGGGCCATGTTCAAACTTGACCTACCCGCGGAAAGCTTCGTTTTGCGCACTTCCTACCCTCTGCGCGCCGAGCGGGGATTCGATCCGGTGACCGGTCCCGGACCGATCATGGGCGCCCTGGAATTCACTCAGGACATCACCGATGATTACGAGGCCGTGCTCTACTTTCAGATCCTGATCCTCACCGCATCATTTGCATCCTCCCTGATTCTGTTTTCCGTGCTCTATCTGATCATCCGCCGGGCAGCGAACACCATTGCCAAGCGGGCCGACGAGAAGGAGCGCCTGGAGCGGGAACTGCACCAGAACGAAAAGCTGGCCAGCATGGGCCGGACCGTGGCCAGCATCGCCCATGAAATCCGCAACCCCCTGGGCATTATCCGGAGCACCGCCGAATTGCTCATGAAGCGCTCCCAGACCAGAGGAGGCCAGGCGGACAAGGCGGAACAGCAGCAGACCCGACTGCTCAAGGCGATCTATGACGAATCCAAACGTCTTTCGCAGACCGTGAATGATTTTCTGGACTACGCCCGCCCCAAGGCTCCGAACAAGGAAAAGGTGGATATGTCCCTGATCCTGGATCAGGTCCTGGCGTTTTGGGACAATGAAATGGCGGAGAAAAACGTCTTCATCCAGCGCGACACCTCCAGCCAGGTCATCATGGGGGACAAGGATCTGCTTTACCGCGCGGTCTACAACGTCCTGGCCAATGCCCTCCAAGCCATGGACGGACCGGGAACCATCTCCATCGCCCTGCGACGCGAACCCAAGGCCGTTGTTCTGATCATCCGGGACACTGGTCCGGGCATTTCCCTCCAGGCCAGGGAAAAGCTTCTGGATCCGTTCTTCACGACAAAGGAAAAGGGAACCGGCCTTGGCCTGTCCATTGTGAACAGCATCCTGCTCAGCCATAACGCCCGGCTGGAAATTGCCAACCATCCTCAGGGCGGCGCCGAAGTGCGGATGATCTTTCCGGATCCCGTACATTGAAATTGCCATTGAAGATACTATTATCTCCTTCATGACTACTGATCAGCAAAACCATCCGAACACACGCATGTCCAGCCATATCCTTGTTATCGACGATGAGCAGAATTACCTTCTGCTTCTTGAGACCCTGCTGGACGACGAAGGGCATGTCGTCACCGCCCTCCAGAATCCGGAACTGGCTTTGGCCTACCTGGAGGAATCCGAGGTCGACGTGATCATCACGGACATGAAAATGCCCAAGTTGACCGGCCAGGATGTCCTGACCCACGTACAAAAGAACTATCCCCACATCCCCGTGCTGATCATGACCGCCTACGGCTCCATCGATGCCGCGGTGGTGGCCATGCGCCACGGCGCCTTCGATTACATCACCAAGCCCTTTGCCAATGATGAGTTGATCCTCTCCGTTCGCAAGGCCGTCCAGTTGTCCCAGGCCCAACGCAGGTACAGGCTCCTGTCGGAGAACCTGGAGCAGCGCTACGGCCTGCACCAGATCATCGGGCGCAGCAAGGCCATGCTCCGTGTTCTGGACATGGTGGACCGCGCCGCGCCCAGCAAAAGCACGGCCATGATCACCGGGGAGTCCGGCACGGGCAAGGAACTGATCGCCAAGGCCATCCATTTCACGTCGCCGCGCAAATCAGGTCCCTTCATCACGGTGAACTGCATGGCCCTTAATCCCGGCGTTCTCGAAAGCGAACTCTTCGGCCATGAGAAAGGTTCCTTTACCGGCGCGGTCGCCCGCAAACGCGGACGGTTCGAATTGGCCCACGGCGGCACCTTGTTTCTGGATGAAGTCGGCGAACTGTCACAGGATCTGCAGGTCAAGCTGCTGCGGGTGCTGCAGGAACGCAGTTTTGAACGGGTCGGGGGTTCCGAGCCCATCAGCGTGGATATCCGGATCGTGGTGGCCACGAACAAGGATTTGCCGACAGCCGTCCAGTCCGGGGAGTTTCGCGAAGATCTTTACTACCGCCTCAATGTCGTTCAGATTCCCTTGCCCCCGCTCCGGGAACGCCGGGAGGACATCCCGCTCTTGGCGGCGCACTTCCTGAAAAAATTCACGGAAGAGAACGCCAGCCCGATCAAGGGGTTCACCTCGGACGTCATCGACTACCTCACGGCTTACGAATGGCCGGGCAATGTCCGGCAGTTGGAGAACGTGGTGGAACGCTGCGTGGTCATGGCCGGGGACGACATGGTCCGGGTGGAGGATCTGCCTCCGGAAATCAAGGATGAAGAAGCCCAGTTCAAAAGCGCCGTGGACCTGCTTCCGTCCCGCCTGAACCTGGCGGACACCCTGGAAAAAATCGAGGCCGCCCTGATCCGCCGGTCCCTGGTCCAGACCAACTTCGTCCAGGTCAAGACCGCGGACATGCTCGGCATCTCGAAAAGCCTGCTGCAGTACAAGTTGAAGAAGTACAAGCTGACGGGGAACTGAGAAGCAGGGTGAAGATATTGCTTAAACCAAACGAACCGGATCTCCGTATGCGGCAAGCAATCTGTCCGCGGTGAGCAGTTGAAGACCTTCATGTTTGGCCTGAGCGATCAGCAAGCGGTCAAAAGGATCGTTGTGGAACGCGGGCAGCTTTGCGGTTGTAGCGGCGTGTTCAGCATATACGGGCAACATTCGCATTCCTGAGTTGCGAGTCAGATGCAACAATTCATCTGGGGAGACGGATAACTTCCCAAGCTTGAATTTAATCGCCGTTTCCCAGACGGAAGCGGCACTGACAACCGCCTCTGACGAGGCAATCAGCTTTTGTGTCGGCATGTCAAGCCGTGGATGTCCGGAAAGCCACCACAGCAGGATGTGCGTATCCAGAAGTAAACTGCTCATAGCGGCTTCGAGTCACGACCGAAGAACAATTCGGCAACCTCTGCGTCCGCATTGGCGCAGAAAGCCGCGTCAATTTCCTCCCGGGTAACGGCCAATGTCTTATACCCGGTGGTTCGGTGCAACGTATCGACCAGTGGCGTCAAGCGAACGAGAGGTTTGCCTGAACGGGCCAGCAAAACGTCCTCTCCGGCCAACGCCGCCTGCATCAAACGAATGATTTCAGTATCATGCTCCTCGACATTCACCTGCAACATAATACCCCCTTTTTTTTAAAAGGTTATCTCGAAACAGATTGAAGTCAACTCAAACCGCAACAACGTCACTACTTTCTGCTCCTGATCAACAACATGAAACCCCAGCCCCGGTCGTCAAATCCAAATCCCCTCTGCCCTCCGCTGATCACCATCAACGCCGAGGTTCAAGGCGTGACCTTTTTCAATCCAGCCAACGGCTACGCCGTGATTCGGGTCAAGGTCCGCGAAGAGCCGGGCATTGTTACTGCCGTGGGCAACATCGTGGAGGTCAAGCCTGGAGAGTTGCTGAACCTGTCCGGCCAGTGGAAAGAGCATCCCAAATATGGGCGGCAATTCCTGATCACCAAAGCCGAGCCGCTGTTGCCGGCCGGAGTCAATGCCATCCGCAGGTATTTGGCCTCCGGTCAACTCAAGGGCGTGGGTCCGGCCCTTGCCGAACGGATGATCAAGCTGTTCAAGGACAAGACCCTGGAAATCATCGACACGGATCCGGATCAACTGCTCCGGGTCGAGGGCATCGGCGTTTCCAAGCTTCAGAAAATCGTTCAGTCCTGGGAGGAGCAGCACCATGTTCGCGCCCTGATCCTGTTCCTCCAGGAACACGACGTTTCTCCGGCCCTGGCCGTGCGCATCCATCGCCATTACGGAGCCCAGGCCCTGCAGAAGGTCCGGGACAACCCCTACGACCTGGCCTACGAGGTCCACGGCATCGGCTTCAAGACCGCGGACGCCATTGCCCTGAAACTCGGCTTTGCCCCGTATTGCCGCGAACGGCTGGAAGCGGCCCTGGTATACATGCTTTTCCATGCCAGTGAATCAGGGCATGTCTTTGTGCCGTTGGATGAACTGCTTGAAAACACGACATCTCTTCTCGGCGGCGCGCCCCTCGAGGAACTGCACAGCGCGTTGGACGTGCTGGCGGAACGCCGACGGATCATTCTGGAGGAGTTGCCCACCCAGGGACTGGGGACCGTTGTCTACCTCAGCCACTTCCACCGTTGGGAAAACGAAATCGCCCAGCGCCTGCGGGAACTGATCCAGCACCCCGCCGCCGTGGACAAGAGCAAGCTGCGCAACGTGCTGGCCCAGTTGGAAGCCCGGCACAGGATCACCTTGTCCCCGCAGCAGCGCCAGGCCGTGGAAGACGCCTGCCTGAACAAGGTGTTCATCCTCACCGGCGGGCCGGGCACGGGCAAGACCACCATCACCCGGTTCATCGTGGAAGCCGTCACCGCCCTGGGCATCGCGGTGAAGCTGGCCGCCCCCACTGGCCGGGCGGCCAAACGGCTTTCCGAGGCCACCCGCACCCACGCCTCCACGCTGCACCGTCTCCTGCAGTATGCGCCGGACGGGGGTTTCGGCATGAACGAAACCAAGATGCTCAAGGCCGGAATGCTGGTGGTGGACGAAGTCTCCATGCTGGACTGCCACCTCTGCCTGGCCGTGCTCCGGGCCCTGCCCCTCACTTCGCGGCTGGTACTCGTGGGCGACGTGAATCAGCTGCCTTCCGTGGGCCCGGGCAATATTCTCGGCGACCTGCTCAAAAGCGCGGCCCTGCCCCATGCGGAGCTGACCCACATCTATCGTCAGGCTCAGGAAAGCATGATCGTGGTCAACGCCCACCGCATCAATCAGGGCCAGTTCCCCTGCCAGTCCCCCAAGCCCCCTCCGGAGGCGGATTTTTACTGGATCGAACAGGACGACCCATCCCGGGTCCAGGCAATGATCCTGCAGATGGTCTGCGAACGCATCCCGGCCGGATACGGGATGGATCCGCGCCTGGATGTCCAGGTGCTCACTCCCATGCACAAAGGGGAAGTCGGAACGCAGCAGCTCAACACCCTGCTTCAGGAGCGGCTCAACCCCAAGGGCCGCGAGTTTGCCGTGGGTTTTCGCAAGATGCGCGTGGGCGACCGGGTCCTGCAGATGCGCAACAATTACGACAAGGAAGTCTTCAACGGCGACCTGGGCTGGATCAGCTCGGTGAACATCGAGGACGGCCAGGCGGTCGTGGAATTCGACGGGCGGGATGTCAGTTACGAACTGTCCGAGATGGACGAGCTCAGCCTGGCCTATGCCGTGAGCGTGCACAAGTCCCAGGGCAGCGAGTACCCGTGCGTGGTCATGCCCCTGCTCACCCAGCACTTCATGCTCCTGCAGCGCAACCTGATCTACACCGGACTGACCCGTGCCAGGCGACTGGCGGTAATCCTTGGCAGCAAGAAAGCCCTGGTCATCGGGCTCAAGAACGCGAAGGCAAAGAATCGATATACGGATTTGGCGCGCAGGATTGTGGAGATGGTGGAGGGATAGGTGAGGGGGGATGGGTTATGGGTTATGGGTTATGGGTTATGGGTTATGGGCGAGAGGCAATGGGGGTGACCGCGGTTGGTGAGGTTATGGGATTTGTTGAGCGTATGGGTTATTCTGAAGCTTTCCTCTCACCCATCGCCAATTACCCATAGCCTCTCACCCATCGCGCCCATAGCCTCTCACCCATCGCCTATTACCCATCACCCCTTCCCCCAAACCCATGTGAGTTCGTGTTTATTGTGCGCCAGATGCAGCAGGCGGGAGTTTGGAATGGCGCGAAAGCGGTCGATGGTTTCGAAGTCCGTCTCGCCCTGGAACTTGATGGTGCAGACATAATTTTTGGCCGCCCCGGCTTCCAGCCACTGGGTGACTAGGCTGAGCAGCCGGTGCGGGTAGCAGATCACGTCCGAAAACAGCCAATCTACCGGGCCGATTTTCTCAGGGCGCTGCGCAAAGGCGCTCTCGACCCGGAAATCGACTCCCTCCAGATTCGCGAGCCCCGGAGCAAGGGGGGCCTTGTCCACGCTGATCACCCGAGCGCCGAGTTTTTGCAGCACCCAGGTCCAGCCGCCGGGGCTGGAGCCAAGGTCCAGGCAGAGCTGTCCCGGTTTCGGACTTTGCCCCAATAAGGTAAAGACCTCCCAGAGCTTGAGATAGGCCCTGCTGGGCGGACCGGTCTTGTCCTCCAGAAACTGGATATCGCCATGCGCGAAGGGACTGGAACAGCGTGCGGAGGCCAGTAGGGTCCGATCATCCAAAAGGGTCCAGGACCCGAGGGGGGAGTTTGGCGTCGTTGTCCCGAACCGGAACGACTTGGGGGAGGGGCCTGACAATCGTTCCTGAATCAGTTTGGCCCGCCCCCGATTCCGGAGATGCTCGTCGTACAGCGCCCAACGCCTGCCAAGCCCCTTGAGCGCATTCGCGGCCTGGGCTATGGACTCGAAGGCGATTACCCGCGGCGAGTGCCAGACATTTTGCGCCCAGGCGGCATCCACTGCCGGTCCGGGACAGAGCACAAGCCGGCCGAGCCGGAGCACGCCGTCCCCCACCTCCCGCGTCAGTTCCGGTAGAAAGCCGTCCGGAGCGAGATAGCCGGTGAGTTCCCGAGGTAAAGGGGTCATTTCGTTTTCAATTCTGTTCAAGCTGGATCTCATTGCAAAATAATAACTCGAAATTGCTGAATAACTACTCAGCTGTTCCGGCTTGTCTCGATTTTTCCGCATCGCAACTCCTTCGCCGGCTTCGTAACATCTAACCATTGCACGAATAAACAGCATTTTGTGCTTCATGCGTCCGGCAATGGTTCGATGAACGAATCCTGGCTCAGTCAGACAGGCGATGCCAAAAAATCGAGACAAGCCGGAACACTCCAGGTCTTGTTGTGAGATGTGCTGAGTAGTTACATTACCTGTAAAACGAGCGGCAAGCATGACCTGGATTCCCGCCTTCGCGGGAATGACTTGTTTTTCAATGCCGTCTCCGGGTTAGTCATACTCGCGAAGCCTGTCCTCGTGCAGACGGGGAGCGGGTATCCAGTCCCCTTTTACTCGGATGAGCTGAGTAGTTACAAAAAAGTTTTGTCACGCCAGGAGAAGTATACA
The DNA here is from genome assembly GCF_900104215.1 of Desulfonatronum thiosulfatophilum. Taxonomy (NCBI): domain Bacteria; kingdom Pseudomonadati; phylum Thermodesulfobacteriota; class Desulfovibrionia; order Desulfovibrionales; family Desulfonatronaceae; genus Desulfonatronum; species Desulfonatronum thiosulfatophilum. The sequence goes on from NZ_FMXO01000016.1 coordinate 95,441, forward strand.
TGCAAATTCAAAAAAAAAACCATGTCCTGTCCGATGCCACACCCCGCCCGCACCCGCCGTGCATTCTGACCATCGCCGGATCGGACTCCAGCGGCGGGGCCGGTATTCAGGCGGACCTGAAAACCTTCACGGTTCTGCGCTGCTACGGCGCGTCGGTCCTGACCGCCATCACGGCCCAGAACACCCAGGGCGTGCAGGACATCGCCCCCTTGCCGGAGCCGTTTGTCGCCCGGCAGTTGCAGTCGGTTCTGGAGGACCTGCCCGTGGCCGCGGCCAAGACCGGAATGCTGTTTTCCGCCCCCCTGATCCGCGTCCTGGCCGGGCAACTGGCGACCAAAACATTTCCCCTGGTCGTGGACCCGGTTTGCGTCAGCAAGAGCGGACACAGTCTGCTCTTGCCCGAGGCCGTGGAGACCCTGAAGTCCGTATTGCTGCCCCTGGCCGACCTTGTGACGCCCAATCGCCCCGAGGCGGAACTGCTCACCGGAATGGATATCGTGGGGGAGGAAGACGTTCCCCGGGCTCTGGAACTGATGTTGAACCTGGGCTGCAAGGCCGTCCTGCTCAAGGGCGGACATTTTGAAGGCGAGAAGCTTGTTGATTGGCTGGCCGTCAAAGACAGGCCGATCCGCAAGTTCGAACATGCCCGGCTGGCGTCCCGGCATACCCACGGCACCGGCTGCACCCTGTCCGCCGCCATAGCCGCGGGCTTGGGCCAGGGTCTGGAGATGGAGCAAGCCGTCGAACAAGCCGTGGACTATCTGCACGCAGCCATCCGCACCGCCTATCCCATGGGCCGCGGCGTGGGTCCGGTCAATCACCTGCACCCATGGCTCGACCCGGCCCAGTAACGTGTGTTGAAAAAGAACTACTCAGTTTGAGCGAAAAAATTGCTTTCAAATGAGGGCACATGACCTGGATTCCCGCCTTCGCGGGAATGACTTGTTTTCCAATCCCGTCTTGAATCAGTCATACCCGCGAAGGCGGGTATCCAGTCCGTTTTTAAAACGGATGAGCTGAGTAGTTACGAAAAAAAAACCTTTACCTGACAGTCGATTCAAAAATTCCAAGTGCAAGGAGCATAAAAAGCTGTCCTGCCACGTCCTTTGTCCGGCCCCTTCGGGCCGGATCGTTCGATGCGTCGTCGAAACTTGAAATTTTTCAACGGTCTGCCACCCTGAGCAGTATTGAGGATAGCCTGATCCGCAGGCTGTTCAAAAACCCCGATGGCAAGGCGCAAAAAAAGTTTTAGGCCGAAGCGTATTAGGCATACGTGAGGGCTTGAACTTTTTGCGGCAACGCAACCAGCGGGGATTTTTCAACAGCCTGCCGGCAGGATCATTCGGGACCGTGTGCCGCGTAGACCTCTTCCAGTATCTCCCGTCCGCCCCGGTCCAGCACGGCCTGGGCCACCTGGCGACCCAGTTCCTCGGCATCCCTGGGCTTGGCCGTTGCCTCTTCGATAATCAGGTTCTTGCCGTCCACGTCCGCGACCAGGCCGCGCAGGGTGATCCTGTTGGCATCGCTGTACCGGGCGAAACCGGCAATGGGCACCTGGCATCCCCCTTCCAGGGTGGCCAGAAAGGCCCGCTCCGCCAAGACGCAGCTATGTGTTTCCCGGTGATTCAGGAATTCCAGAAGTTCGGCCACATCCCGGCGGTCCTTCGCGTACTCCAGCCCCAAGGCTCCCTGGCCCACCGCGGGCAGGAAGTCCGGCGGCCCGAGTTCGCTGATTTGCGGCACGCTGAGGCCAAGCCGGTTCATGCCGGCCCGGGCCACGACAATGGCGTCGTAGTCGCCGTTGAGCAGCTTGCCCACCCGGGTGTCCAGATTGCCGCGCAGGTTGAGAATCTCCAAGTCCGGCCGCAGCGCCAGCAACTGACAGCGCCGCCGCAGGCTGCTCGTTCCGATGCGCGCCCCTTCCGGAAGATCTTTCAGGTCGGCGTACTTCACCGAGAGCAGCGCATCGGTCATGTTTTCACGTTCCGGAATCACCCCCAGGATCAGCCCTTCCGGCAATTCCGCGGGCACGTCCTTCATGCTGTGCACGGCCAGATCCGCGCGGCCGTCCAGAATGGCCTCCTCGATCTCCTTCACGAAGAGACCCTTGCCGCCGACCTTGGCCAGGGGTACGTCCTGGATCTTGTCGCCCATGGTCTTGACGATCAGCAGCTTCACGGTCAATCCGGGATAGCGCTCCAGAAGCCGGGCCTTGATGTGCTCCGCCTGCCACAGGGCCAGCTTGCTGCCCCGGGTTGCGATGGTAATGACGTTCATCATGACTCGGGCACCGCTCAATGGCACCCGGCGCAACTCGACGCCGAGCAACCGGAACATGATGAGCCGGAACCGGAACCGGCAGAGGACGCCTCACCCACCGGATCCGCGCCTCCACCCCGCTTGTGACGGCAGCGGGACATCAGCTTCCCCGTCCTGTCCGACCCGCAATGCGGACACGCCACCTTGGGATCACCAAAAACCAACTCCTCGAACTCCTTGTCGCATTGTTCGCAGAGAAATTCGTATATCGGCATTTATTCACTCCTTATTGAAATTTACCACTCATAATCGATCACAATCGATCATAATCGCAATCGAAATCGAAATCATAATCGCAATCGAAATCGACAAAAAAACGTATCTCGTCAACAGAGCCGAATAAAAGACCTGGATACCGGCTTTCGCCGGTATGACTTCAAGATGCAACGATCTCCTTTCATCAGTCATTCCGGCGAAGGCCGGAATCCAGGTGTCTTCCGTAATTCAAGCCCTCTGTTTGAACAGCTACATAATACTGAGTGGTTACACAATCAAATTAGATCTTCCACTCTCACCACATTTCCCAGCTGACTGCCTCCGCCGCAAGACCGCCGGCGACGACTTTCAAAAATCTCGATTGCGATTACGATTACGATTGCGATTTCGACAAAGACAGATCGTTATTCAACTTTCAGCCCCGCGAACAGAATCTCGTCCGTCAGCAGGCACAGTAGATGGCCGATGGTGATGTGCACTTCCTGGATCAGCGGGGTTTGGCGCGAGGGTACGGCTAGAAGGTGGTCGCACAGTTCCTGCATCTCCCCGCCGCCTTCGCCGGTCAGGCCGATGGTGACCATTCCGGTTTCCCGACCGGCCCGCAAGGCGGCCAGAACGTTCGGGCTGTTGCCGGAGGTCGACAAGCCAAGAAGCACGTCGCCGGGCTGTCCCAAGGCCTGGACCTGCTTGGCGAAGACCAGCTCGAATCCAAAATCGTTGCCCACCGCGGTCAGGATCGACGTGTCCGTGGACAGGGCGATGGCCGGGAGGGGACGACGGTCGATCAAAAACCGGTTCACGAATTCGGCGGCCAAGTGCTGGGCATCCGCGGCGCTACCGCCATTTCCGCACAGCAGGATCTTCTTTCCGTCGGACAGCGCCGATGCCAGAACCCGGGCCGCCAAAACAACATCCGCCCCGTGCTCGGCAAAGTACTTCTCACGCAATGCGCTCCCCCGGGCGACATAGTCGTTCACCCGGTGCAGCGCTTCACCAAGACCGACCAGTTCGTCGGACAATTGAATCGAGTTCTTCACGCTGGTTCACCTTGTTTTGTTGAGATGAATTGAACCGCCCGCTTCGCTCAAGACGCCAAGATCGCCAGGAAAGACATTTTGGAAAGCAGGGAAGGAGCTGCTTTCCAAAAGATTGCCTCACCCCTGCCGGGGTGATGTAGAGTCTGCCGATAGGCTAAAGCCTTTTGGCTTCCGCATCATTCCAGCGGAAGCCGAAAACTCTTCTTGGCGTCCTTTGCGCCCTGAGCGAAGCGGGCGGTTCATTTTTACTCTGAACCAGCCTTGACCGCTCCGCTGGAAAGCAACTGACCTTCTTCCTCAGCCAGGACGGCTTCCCGCTCCCATCCTCCGAGCATCAGGCTCTGGGATGCAAGTTGATACAGCAGTTCCGGGCGGTCGCCATACATGGCCTTGACCAGGGGGCCGTATTCTTCCGCGAAAACCATGCGCACCAGATTGTTGCGGTCGTACAGGAGCCGGGCCAGCAGCGCGTTGTCCCGGTGATCCGGCAGGTAGCGGATGAACAGCTTCCGGCTGGAGGCGATGATGTAGCGGATCCGGGCGACTTCCCGGCGCATGCTCTCCCTGGTCTGATCGATGACCTTGGACAATTCCTCCACCATGTGACGTTCCTCAAAACTGAGCCCGATCTCCTTGAGCTGCATGAATCTGCCCCCATAGCTCTCGCGCTGGTAGGCATCCTCTTTGAGTTTCATGGCCTCGTGGAAAATATAGCCCAGGCACCAGCCCAGGAGCTGGCCGTTGACGTCGCCGTCCTGATCAGTGCGAAAGAGGTGGTGCGCTGTGTCCTTGAGCCGCCAGAGCAGGCCCTTGTTCATCTCAACGCCCAGGATATCACGCAGCACCTCGAACTCCAGATGCTCCTCGGCATCAAAGAGCCGGAACTGATTTTCCAGCACTTGCTGGCTCAAACAGAAATCCCTGAGAATATCTCGGACGAATTCGGGACGTTTTGAACGGATCCAGGCTCGAAACATGGCGATTAATTATGTCTATGTTTTTCGGGTTTTGGTTGATGGTCTGGTACGGCTCAAAAAGGTCGGACACAGCCTGCGAGTTACCTTGCAACTGGATTCCCGCCTTCGCGGGAATGATTTCAATGAGTCCGCTTCTCCAATCACGTGATGCCCGCGAAGGTGGGCATCCAGGCCATGCCTGCCACAATTTTTTTAAAATCACATGGTCTACAATGCAGCCGTCATGAATGCGGAGGTTGTTCAACGCCAAACCGAATCTTTGGGCAAGAAAGCAAAGAGACCATGATCCATAAACATTGACCAAGGCCTTGGGACTGGGTTAATCATGGGCATTGTGAACAACGCTATAGTATAACCTCAAGCCGGTTAAAAATCAAAACATCATGCAGCACAAAACTAAATCCGTCCGTCTCGGAATGCTCCTTGTGCTCTGCGCACTTGCACTTTTCTCCGTCACGCCGGCCCTGGCGGATCAGCGGGCCGAGGCCGAGAAGACGTTCACAATGGGGGAGGCGGTGCAGCGCGGACTGCAGGCCAACCCTCAGATGGCCGGCATCCGGGCTGCCCTGCGGGGCGCGGAATTCGGCGAACGAGCCGCCCAGGCCGCTTTCTACCCGGCTTTGACCACGAACTTCGGATATTCCTACGTGGACGAAGCCGTGGCCCAGGGAGATCGCGGCTCCTGGACAGCGAACCTCAATCTCAGCCAGCCCCTGTTCACGGGCTGGCGACTCCTGAACACCCGCCAGCGCGCCGAACTGGCCCGGGAGCAGGTTCAACTTGAATTGATCAACAGAGAACTGGCCCTGACTCTGACCATCCAGGAGCAGTTCCTGGAATTGCTGCGGGCCCGGGAGAACGTGCGCAGCGCCCGGGATTCGTTTATTCGACTCGAATCCCAGTTGCGCAACGCCCAGGCGTTTTTCGATGTCGGCCTGCGCCCCAAATTCGACGTGCTTCAGGCCGAAGTGGACCTGGCCCAGGCCGAGCAGCTGCTGCTCATCTCCGAGAATGCCGTGGCCACCCAGAACGCCCGTCTGAACACCCTGCTCAATCTCGACCTGGAAACTCCGGTGACCTATGTCGGCGAATTGACCTACTCGCCCTTTGCACCCCGCTTGCAGGACTCACTGGACATGGCCTTCAGCCAACGCCCGGACATCGCCATGGCCCTCAAAGCCGAAGAAATCGCCGATCGGGACGTGGATATCACAGCCAGCGACCTGTATCCCCAGGTCAGCGCCGACTTGGACTACTACCGCCGCAGCACCGAGGAAGAGATCAGAGGAATTACGACCCGCCCGGACTCCTGGTGGACTACCGGAGTCAATGTCCGATGGCGGGCCTTCGACTTCAATCGGACCCGCCATGCCACCGATCAGGCACGGCAAAACGTGCTCCGCCTGCGTGAGGAAACAGCCAACCTGCGCCTGGAGGTCTCCTTTGCCGTCCAGTCGCTGCACCTTAACCTGAACGAAGCCGCGGCGCGCATCTCCGTGGCCAACAAGGCCCTGGAGGAAGCCCGGGAAGGCTTCCGTATCGCCCAGGCCCGCTTCCAGGCCCAGGTCGGCACCAACACGGAAGTCCTGGACGCCCAGGCCCGCCTGACCCGCAGCGAAGCCGACCTCACCGACGCCATGGCCGACCACCAACTCGCCATAGCCCGCCTCTTCGCAGCGACTGGAGAAATGAATCCGGGGTTAGAATTTTAGATGAGGGGTGATAGGAGATGGGTTATGGGTTATGGGTGAAAAAAGGTAACAGGCTATAGGTGATGGCCGATAGGTCCCCATCTCCGTATTGGCACTAACCCGTATTTCCCTATCACCCCTAGCCCATAGCCCCTAACCCCTAGTCCCTAGCCCCTATCACCCATAACCTATCACCCCTAACCTTCACTTCACTTCCCTCCCCTCTGCCTCAGCCCCTGCACGAACTCCGCGAAGAAGGCCGCGAACACGCCGGCCATCAGGGATGCCACGGCAGCCAGGGCAAGCACAAGTTGGACATTGGGCCGGACCGAGGTGATTGCATGGTCCTGTTGCAGGTAGTAGATGGAGTGCCGTGCTTCAAGGTTGTCCAACAGATCCTGTTTTTCAGTCAAGCTCAACTGGACATCCCGCTCCGCTAAAGCCACGTCAAAACCCAGCAAAATATTCCTTCCCCCGCCGGTTTTTTGGTCCAGCAACAAATTCTGGTACCTTTCCAACAAAAAGAGATCAGCCCCCATCTGGAGGACGACATTTTGCCGAGTATGCTCCATGCCCTGAAGGTGCTCGGGCAAACTGGTCAAAAAAAGCGGCAGGTTGTCAAAGGCCTCGGAAAGTGTCTGTTCATCATGGCCGCGGGCCTCTATCACCAGTCGGTTGGATTTTCCCTGCGGAGCAGAAGCGCTGACCGTCACCCCGTCAAGGGATCTGCTGTATTCAAGCACTTTAGCCGAGTAATAATCGGCATCCAAATCCAGGCCTTTCAGTGTTGTGGCATCCGCGGGAAAAATCAGCGTCCTGGTTGCGGTGTACGTCTTGGGGGTCAAGGCCAGATACCCGGAGGCCAGGCCCAGGCCCAGTATGACAACCGCCAGAATAAGCCACTTGCGCCTGATCAGGACCAGAGCCAGATCCCGCAGGTCGATCTCGTCGTCGTATCCGCCGTTACGCGGCGCACCATACGTTTCGCCGCCTCTCTCCGCCGTTTGGATCTTGTCCTTGTCTTGCATTACTTTCCCCTTTCAACATTCGGCTTCAACGTACAACCTTCAACGTCATTTCCAGGTTTGTATTCCGGCACGATGACTTGCAGGCTGCTCTTGATTCCCTGCACGTCGTAGTGCAGTGCCGCGGCCACAAGGTCGCGCATCAGGCGCTCGAGATCATCCAGGTCGCAACGCACGCCGCGGAGAACCTTGATTCGGCGGTGGCCGGTCTGAACAATGCCCTCGCCCTCGGTGATGAGCTCCTCGTAGAGTTTTTCTCCGGGCCTCAGGCCGGTGTACACGATGGGCACATCCTTTTCAGGCTCCAATCCATGCAGTCGAATTAGATCCCGGGCCATGTCCGCGATGCGCACGGGCCGTCCCATGTCCAGAATAAATATCTCGCCGCCCTCGGCCATGGCCCCGGCCTGCAGGATCAACTGAGCCGCCTCGGACACGCACATGAAATAGCGGGTCACTTCCGGATGGGTCACGGTAATCGGCAGGCGGGCCTCGATCTGGGATTTGAAAATGGGCACCACCGACCCGGAACTGCCCAACACATTGCCGAAACGCACGGCCACGAAGCGACAAGCTTGATGTCCGTTGGCGCATTCCACAAGCTTTTCCGCGACTCGCTTGGTCGCGCCCATGACGTTGGTCGGACGGACCGCCTTGTCCGTGGAGACGAGCACGAAGCGCTCCACCCCAAAATCCAGCGCCGCCTGAACCATGTTCCAGGTACCCTGAACATTGTTCAGAATCGCCTCCCAGGGGGTGACCTCCTGCAAAGGCACGTGCTTGTACGCGGCGGCATGAAGAATGACCTGGGGCTGAAACTCGCCCATGACCCGGGCCAGTGCGGCTCGGTCGCGGATATCCGCCAGAAAGACCCGCACGGGCAGATCCTCGAAGACTTGCCTGGTTTTCAGATCCACGCGGAACAGGTTGTATTCGGAAAAATCCAGAAGGCCCAGTTCGCTGGGCTGAAACACGCCCATCTGCCGGACCAATTCGGATCCGATGGAACCGCCCGCGCCGGTGATCAAGACCCGCTTCCCGGCATAGGCATGACCCAATAAATCCGTGTCCAACTGGACAACTTCGCGTCCGAGCAGGTCCTCGTAGCGGATGTTACGGATGGACTTCAGGGAGATCCGGCCGTCCATGATCTCGTCCAGATTGGGCATGGTCCGGAAAGGCTTGCCGGTCTGTTCGCACAGGGCCACGATCCGCCGCATGCGCTCACCGGTTATCGTCGCCATGCCGATCAGCACCTCGTCAATGGCGTCGGCGTGTTGCGGCAGCAGCTCGATTTGCCCGATCACCGGACAGCCATGCACGGACTTGCCCCATTTCAAGGGATCGTCGTCAAACAGGGCCACCGGGAGCATGTTCAACGCGGGATTGTCCAGCATTTCCCTGATCATTCGCTCCCCGGTCCGACCGGCCCCGAGCAGGCCCACGTGTTTGAGGCCGTTCGCCTTGACCAACAATCTGCATTTATTGACATGCAGCCGGTTCATGGCCAACCGCACGAAGATCCGTAGTCCACCAATCAGAGCACAGGTCAGGCCCAGATCCAAGATGAAAATGGAACGGGGGTAACCGCCGGCTTCACGAAACAAGGTCAATACGGCCAGAAACGCAAGGCTGGCGACCAGACAGGCCAGCATCACCCGACCGAGATCCCGCAGACTGGTATAGCGCCACATGCCGTGGTACAAACCGCAAGCAAAGAAAATCGACAACTTCAGGGGCACGAGATACGGCAAATGCCCAACCAGCAGTTTATGATACTGTGCGGGGATTGTACCGTCGAAGCGAAGAAGAAACGACAGGATCATGGCCGCGGCCACCAAAAAGGCGTCCATGACCAGCATCAGGTAGAAATTGCGGTTACGTAACAGGAGAGAGTAGCGCATGAAAATGGAGTTGACCGGTAAAGGTTGAAAGGCGGTTAGTGGCAGCGCTTGGCTTGTGATGCACGCAGGGCTGTAATTTTGGGACAGGTCATGAATGCGGATGCGCGCTTGTGGGCGACGGCCCAGAGTAGTTTTACCCTAAAAACCTTCGGGCTTGCCGTCCAGCCGAATCCCCCCACGGTAATACACCACCACGATAACCAATGGAATCCAAGCAATCAAAAGCCCCACCAGGCCGTCCAGGCGGCCCGTTGCCACCAACCCCGCCAGGGGCAGGAGCCAAGCGAGGTTGACGGCTCCCACGGCCAGTGTAACGGGAAAATGGGAGCCATGATGTCGCGCGGCGTGCTGATAGGCATGGTCGCGGTGAGCATCGTACACCCTTTCGCCACGCAACATGCGCCGCAGCAGGGTCACGGTGGCATCCACCACGAAGACCCCCAGCAGGATCAGCCAGCCCAGGAACAGTTCAGGAGCCGCCCGTGCGGCCTGCAGCGACAGCAGCCCCAACAACAGTCCGACAAAACCGCTGCCGGCATCGCCCATAAAGATGCGTGCCCGCGGAAAGTTCCAGCACAGGAACCCCGCTGTCGCCGCGGCCAGCAAAAGGGCCGGCTGGGCCGGAGCTGTGTAACCCGACAATTCCCTCCCCAAAGACAGCCAATACAACACAACCCCACCGCCGCAGACTGTTATCGCCTCAATCCCGGCTATGCCGTCGATGCCGTCCATGAAATTGTACAAATTGAGCAGCCAAGCCAGGTACAACACAGCCAAACCGTGCCCCAGCCAGCCCAAATCCACCACCCGGCCCGCCAATTCCAGGGGCGGGAAACCGCCGAGCCAAGCCAGGCCCCAGATGCCGGCCGAAAAATGAACCAGCAGTCGCCAACGGGCCGCCACGTGCCCCCGATCATCCATCCAGCCCACCAGGGCCACCAGCCCGCCAGCCCCCAAAAAAGCCGTCAACTCCGCGCCGGACAGGCTATTGTGCCACCACAGCACGGACAAACCGGCCAGCACCACCAGCACGATGGACACTCCGCCTCCCCGGGGCGTGGGGAGCTGATGCGAGCTGCGGGCGTTGGGTATATCAAGCAGGTTTTGGGTCAGGGCAAAGCGCCGCATCCATCCCGTAAACAGAAATGCCGTGCAAAACGCTGCTCCGATCAACACAATCCCAGTCACATTCATTGTTTCTCGGTCCTGGTCTTTTGCAAAAAAACTGTACCGTCTCACGCAAGGAGTCATCCACCAAAATCGGCGGCAGCCATCAGAGCCGGTCGCGAAACCAAGTAATATCCACCTGGAGCGACTCGCACAAGCGCCGGGCAGGGCAGGCAGGTTTACCGGATTTTGTTATCCCTCATGTTGCACGGGCTTCCAGCCCGGCATAAACTTGCAAATGGGCATCCACAATTTTATCAATACCAAACTCTTTTTCCGCCAAAATCCGACCGGCAGCCCCCAGATCTCTCCGCAAACCAGGATTCTCGATCAGCCGTTGAATTGCATCGGCAAGAGCCGGAGGGTCTTTTACGGGCACCAGCAATCCGGATTTATCGGGCTCGATGGCATCCCGGCACCCCGGCACATCGGTGGTGACCACGGCACGACCGGCAGCAGCGGCTTCCACCAATGATTTGGGGAGCCCTTCGCGATAAGAGGGGAGCACAACGACGTGTGAACTCGAGAACAGTGACGGAATATCCTCTCGGAATCCCAGCAGCTCAACCAGCCCCTCACTCCGCCATCGACCAAGAACGTCTTCACCGACCGATGAAGGGTTGCCCGGATCTGGATCGCCAATCACGCGAAAGCATGCGTCAAAACCACGCTCCCTGATGATGCGCGCGGCTTCCACATATTCAAAAATGCCTTTTTCCCGCAGCAAACGCCCGGCAAAACTCACAACAACCGGCTCCGGCGGTTCCGGTACAAACGGATAATCAGCCAGTTTGACGCCAGAACCGCGAATCAGGACCGTACGTTCCCGTTCTATTGCACGAAATGCCAACAGGGCAGCACGATCATCCGGATTTTGGAAAATGGCTTTGATGTTGGGATGAGCAAAGGCCTGCTTGTACAATGCCTGCACCACGACGCGCATCCCCCGCGCGGCCGGTCCCTGTGAAACAAACACCGATCCCAGTCCGGACACCGCCGAAACAACCGATGGAACTCTCGAGAGACGGGCGGCTATGCCGCCGTACAGCACTGGTTTGATGGTCACCAGGTGGACAATGGAGGGGCGAACCTTGCGCATCAGGCGGTAGAGCCTAACCAACGCTTTTACTTCAGCAATGGGATTCTTGCCGCTACGGGACAACGTGACGGGATGATAAGCAAAACCGGACCGTTTTATCTCCGAGACACCACTTCCGCTTCCTGTTGCAACATGTATCTCATAACCCACCTGTTTCGCGCCACTGGCTATCGGCAGGCGGTGCGACAGAAAAAAAGCAGGGGAGTTGACGACAAAAAGCAAGCGTTTACTCATCATTGGGCTTCCAGCCATGCCTGAAACATCAGCACATCCGACAAATGGTACTGACGATTGCCGCGGCAACTGAGATGTTCTGCCCATAATTTGCGGATGGGGAGGATGGAAGCCTCCCCCAAGCCAAAAACATCAGCCATTGCACCCACTAGGCCTTCTCCCGCCGCGCATCAACCGGCTCGCCCCCACAGGCCCCACAATCCCAGCCTACATTAGTCGAGCCTGAAAAATCCGATTTTCGGTACAGGATCATCATAGAAGGCTGACGGGTTGTGGTGCCGAAAAACAGCCAAAGCGTAAAAAGGGCAAAAAAGTGTTCGAGCTTCCGAATCCACTTCCTGAAATTGAATGCCGCGGCAGCCATGAACAGGTTGATCGCGTCGCCGAGAACCCCTTTCAGGTAGTTTCGGGACAAGCGATGATCCTGTTTCAGGTGACCAATTATCGGCTCTATTCCTGCTCTACGGCGAAAACGCTCACGGGCGATCCGCCGTTGATAGGGGCTATCGCTTTTCTTCGGACGCCCTGGCCGCAGGATTTTGGTGTCGCCTACATTTTGGTAG